>JAVVGH010000054.1:0-6445 GCA_032249215.1 Pyrobaculum sp. | reverse complement strand
GTCCCCGGCGGAGAGAGAAGATGGACTTGAGACAACTCATAGAGCCGGTGTCGCAGTACATGAGCCACCCCGTGGCAGGCGGGTGGCTTTGGTTCATGATAATAGCCTTCGCGATAGCCTTCATAGCCTCGATGCCTCCGCGGCGTCCCCTGGCCGGCTGGTTCGGCGACTTCTTCATTAAGTGGGGTCTCTCGGGCATACTGGTCTGGTTCGTGGTAAACGGGCTGTGGGCAATTAGGGAGGTGATGGGGGAGAGGCTCATACTGCCCTTCTCGCCGCTTGAGGCGTATCTGGAATACGCCACAGTGTGGAGCGCCGTCCTCACCGGCATGGCAACCTTCCTCTTCTTCGGCTCTGCGTTGCTCCTAAGGGCTATATTTGTAAGAGAGGAGTGGCCGCGTGGCGTGGTATACTATAGACAAGAGGTCGTCATCGCGGAGCCGGAGGCGGCAGCTGCCGCCCCCCAGGCTGAGGCTAAGAAGACCCCGGTCGTGGTGGTGGACAACAGGAAAAGGAAAAACTAGCCAGGGTGGATGTAGGCCAGTAGGAGAACCACGTCCTCTTTTTTCACAGGCGTCAGTAGCCCGGAGAGGAGTCTCACGTCGACGTCGTTTACGGCTATGTATATGTCGGCGCGTGGTCTCCCGTCGGGGCCCACAACTCTCTCGTAGAGCTTCTGCGACGCGGAGGCTAGGTTCCTCAGCACCTCCTTCACGGTGTCGCCCTCCACCTCCAGCTCCGCCCTGCCCCCCGCCAGCGCCACCAACACGCCGGCAAGCTTGACCCTAGGCACTGCGGAATATGTGCTTTAATATTAAACCGTTTTTCCAGCGGTGCTCTGCACGCGCTACGGCCCCGTCGTGGTTGGGTGGGACGGCGTCAGAGCACGCGTCGCCCCCGCCACGTGTGGCAGGTGGGTTGACCTGGAGGCTTTTGTGCACTCCATAGAGCTGGATAACGTCGATAGGCGGCTTCTGCATCTGCTCGGCGTGCCGCGGGGCTCCGTCACCACGTATAAGCTCTACGCCGAGGTGGTAGGCACGAGCCCCCGCCACGTGGGGCGGCTCATGGCGTCTAACCCGTTGCCGGTGGTGCTCCCCTGCCACCGGGTGGTGAAGAGCGACCTCTCCCTGGGGGGATACACCGGCGGCGTGGAGATCAAGAGGGCCCTATTGACGTATGAGGGGGCTCTCTGCGGCGGGAAGCCCTGCAGGGTGGTGAAGCCGAGTCCAGTCTCGGACGTATACTCCGCAGTGCTACAAAGCTTGGGAATACATAAATACTGACTTCGGGAGGTACGTAATGCCCGTCAGAGTGAGGATAGACCGGTCGAAGTGTGTAGTGGCGCATTTCTGCCTATTCTACGCCCCCATGGTCTTCATCCCCGGCGACGGCGGTAAGCCTCTCATTTCTTCCGAATACGCCGCAAACGGCGTGGAGGAGGGCGTGGTGCCCGACGACCTCTACGACCAGGTCAAGGAGGCCGAGAGACACTGCCCATCGCGTGCCATCCGGGTGTATAAAGAATGAGGTACCGCGCAGTGATTCTAGACGTTGACGGCGTTATTACGCCCTTCCGCTCCGCTTGGCAGAGGTTGCATGCGGTGTTAGGCACAGACGCCCAACTCAACAGAGAGCTCTACAAGCTGGGGGCCATAGACTACTACGAGTGGGCGCTCTACGACACGTTGCTCTGGCGCGGCGCCCCCCGGGGCGTTGCGGAAGCCCGCTTCCAGACCAGGAGGGGGCTAGACGCTCTGTGTCGAGCTCTGCAGGAGGCCGGCGTATACGCCGTAGCCCTCTCCGCAGGCCTGGGCTACACCCGCCGGATATCCCACTGCTTCCACTTCTACGTCGTGAACGACCTGGTCTACAGAGACGGCGCGGTCTATACGGTTGCGGTCTCCGTAAGCGACAGAAACAAGGACGAGATAGCGGGGCAGATACTCAGCCTCCTCGGCCTCGACTGGGGCGAGGCGGTGGCCGTGGGAGACGGCGAGGCGGACCTCCCAATGCTGAAGAAGGCGGGCTACCCCATCGCCTTCAACCCGGCCACGGAGGAGGTGGCCAGAGCCGCCAAGGCCGTCATAAGAGCGGAGACGCTCCACCCCCTCGCCAAGTATTTAAAGGCGCTACTTAGGCAAGACGTGTGATGACCACATCCGATGTCGACATATGAGAAGGCCGTCCCAGGCTGATACCCACAACGCATTTTAACTAGTTGAACCGGAGTACACTATGGAGACGAGGAAAATTATCAGGGTAGGCGAGAGGTCCTTTGGGATTACTCTGCCCAAGGAGTGGGTAGAGCTACACGGCTTGGGGGTCGGCTCGCCTGTCCGCATCATCATAGACAGAGACAAGGTCACTCTGCTTCCAGGCGCGGAGGCGGCCGGCGTCAGGCGCGCGAAAATCAAGGGGGACAACGTGGAGAAGCTCGTCCGAGACATCATAGCGTATTACATAGAGGGGGCCGACGAGCTGGAGGTGGAGACCAGAAACATCTCGGCCGTGGTGACTAAGATAGAGGGCAAGCTTCCAGGTGTTGTTTTGATGGAGGTCGGCGGGGTTCTGAAGCTTCGGATAGTGACGAGGGAGGACATAAACATCGACGAGGCCGTGCGGAGTATGTACACTACGGTAGACGCCATGTTTTCCCTATTTATACAAATGCTTACGCAAGAGAGGCGCAACTTAGCCGAGGAGATCCTGAGGCTGGACGACCAGCTTGACAGGCTCTACTTCTTCTCCCTCAGGACGGTGAAGAGGAACATCGCCCAGAGACCCGAACACTATGTGGACTACATAATAACGATAAAAAACCTTGAACATATAGGCGACGCCATAGACCGCGCCACGAACTACTACCTACAAAACGAGATAAAATGCGCCGCAGAGGCTACGGAGGTCTTCAAGAAGGTGTACCGCTTCATGCAAGACGCCTTCAACGCCTTCTACAGCAACGACGCAAACAAAGCGCTGGCCGTGCTGGTGCAACGCGCAGACCTGGCTAGAGAAACCCTGCAACAGATATGCCCCCAGGCCGCCGCGGTGATGCACGAAGCCGCCTCCATAGTGGGCTTCGCAGCAGACATAGCGGAGGCCGCGTATTCAAAAGCCACCCGTCAATGAGGATAATAATAGCGTTCCCCTTCTACGGCGTCTTGGGGATACTATACGCGGGGCTGGCGGTTTTGCTACTCCCCTTCTTCATGTTCTCCTTCGTAGACGTGTTGAAATCCGTAGGCATGCATCCCCTAGCGGCTTTGCTCCTCGGGAGCTCGGTCACCTTCCTCAGCCTCGCGACCAGCCCCATAAACGTCGTGGTGCACACGCTATCTCGGAGGCAGTATGTGCCTGTGGTGGACTACGTGGTGGTGTTCGGCATGCCCATCCCCATGCCGCGCATCGTCTTCCAGGAGGAGAGGTCCTACATAGCCGTAAACGTGGGGGGAGCCGCCGTACCGCTGGCCGTAGCCACATACCTCGCGGCACACGTCTTCAGTCCTGCCCTGCTGGCCGCGGTGGCCGTTGCGTCTATCCTCATCTACGCCGTGAGCCGGGTGGTGCCCAACGTCGGCGTAGTTACGCCGGCTCTAGCGCCGCCCATAATAGCCGCCTTGTCGGCCCTCATAGCGGGAGGCGGCCCCGTGGCGACGTATATAACTGCGGTCTACGGCACGATAATAGGAGCCGACGTGCTGAACATGAAAAAGGTGCTGAGACATAGGCCGCCTTTCGTCTCGATAGGAGGAGCCGGCGTATTCGACGGGATATTCCTAAGTGGGGTGCTTGCAGTACTGCTGTCAAGACTATTCTAGAGAGAAGGCGGAACTACGGCAACAGCGAGGGGCGTGGGGGGTGGCGTTGCCGTAGCCGCCCTGGCACTAAATTGGCTTAGGTTTAAATAGATTTACTTAGGAAAACGAAAACTGCAGATAATTAATAAAATAATGGAAAATACAATAGTATTAGTTTTGGGGAAGCACGGCATCCTCTTTATTTATACATAGAAACTTTATATATGTTATATATCTGGGATTTGTCAAAACTTTATGTAATCTCCCCCGCGTGGGGGTAACCCTGCCTCAGTCCCTTCCCCGCATACCGCTCAAGCCCCCCCGTCAGCATCTGGACAAGGTTCCAGACGTGTTTCCTCGTCCTGTCGACGGCGATTTCCTTCAATTTCTTCTCGTCGCCGCCGCCCTCCTCCTCGTGGACCGTCACGTCGAGTACGAGGACGCCGGTGGCTATCTGCAACTGCATAAGCCCTACCGAAGTGGCTAGGTAGCTGTATTTATCCACCGGGGTGGGGCCCACCCACCCAAGCACAATCACCGCGTCGCATCCGTCCTTGACCAGCCTCAAGGCGCCCCACACGGTGTTTTTAATGCCGGGGACTGTGACCCTCTTAACCACGGCATTTGGCATCAAGCTCCTCAGCTCCTCAATGGCGACGCCGCCCATGTCTACCCTGGCGAAGGTGGTATCAACTACGCCTATACAGCCCATGACGAGGCCAACAACAGCTATATAAAGCTCTCTCCACAGACCTACGTGAAGCGCTTCGGCGTCTCGCTCCCGCAGGAGCTCGCAGAGGCCATCGACAAGATTTCGCAAGAGACCGGCGCCACCCGGAGCGAGGTGGTCGCCGCCGCCCTCCAGGAGTATCTAGAGATGCAGAAAGACCACAAGAAGCCCGGCCATCAGTGCCTCGGCGTCGTTATGGCGGTCACAGACGCCTTTTCCGACGTGGGCGACGCCATAGAGGAAAACAGGGCCCACATAGTGGCCTACACGCACCTACACGTCGAGGGGAGGTGCCTAACAATCGTGGTGGTTAAAGGCGACGGCGACCAAATCGAGAAGCTTACGCTTGAGGTAGCCAAAAGGGCTAAGCTCACGCGTTACGTGCCGCTTCTGTGAAAATACCTGCAAGGCTCCTAGAAGAGGCGAGACAGAGGTGTTCCCCAGACGCCGAGTGCCCCGCCCTCCTCTTCGGCAGGGAAGAAACTGTTTTAACCTGGAGCTGGCTCCGCAACGTGCTGAACAGCCCCACAGCCTTTCTGCTTGACCCAGAGGAGATGTATAGGGCCATCACCGACGCGGAGGCGTCTGGGCTGGAGCTGGTGGCCATATTCCACACTCACCCAGGCCCCCCTGCCCCCAGCCCCATCGACCTTAAATACATGAGGCTGTGGCCCGTCGCCTGGGTCATCTCCAACGTCTACACTTGGGAAACCGCAGCGTGGAGGCTTAAAGAGGGGAGGGCCGCGCCGGTGCACCTGGAGTGGATATGATAATCGCCACCACCACGGTGAACTTCGCATATCTCACGGGGGTCTGGCTCGAGACGTATGAGCGGTTTAAAGCCGCCGTGAAGTGCGGCGACCGCCTAGCCGCCGTGGTGCCGGCCCTCGACGCGGGGAGGGTGCCCGGAGAGGTGTACAGCTACCGCGACGGCGAGGACCCCGCCGAGGCGCTTAGGCAGTCCGCGGCCGGATGCGACGCCTCTGTGATCTACATAGACGGAGGCACCGCCCTCCGCCACTTCGAGATAGTCAAGAGGGCGTTCCCCGGGGCGGAGTACAGGCTGGGCGACCACATCTTCCGCGAGTGGCGCGCAGTCAAGCGGAGGGACGAGGTGGAGAAGATAAGGGCGGCCGCGTCGGCTATCCGGAGAGTCTTGGAGGAGCTGGAGCTTGCGCCCGGCGTCTCGGAGAGGCAGGCGGCGGCGAGGATATACCTAGCGCTGTACGAGGCGGGGCTCTCGCCGGGGCCTATCCTCGTCCAGTTCGGCCCCAACACCGCCCTGCCCCATCAAGAGCCCACGGACAAGAAGCTAAGACGGGGAGACGCCGTGGTGATAGACGTCTCGGCGGCGTACCGGGGCTACTTCGGCGACTTGACGAAGTCGTTTTTCTACGGCGAGGCGCCAGAGGAGTACAAGGCGGTATACGCCGCGGTGGAGGAGGCGCAACGCGCCGCCCTGCAGAGCGCCAGGCCGGGCGCGTCGGCGGGGGAGGTGGACAGAGCCGCCCGCTCTGTTATAGAGACGAGGGGCTACGGCCCCTACTTCATCCACCGGACTGGACACGGGTTGGGGCTGGAGATACACGAGGCGCCCGATATCTCCCCCGGCTCTAGAGACGTGTTGAAGCCCGGCGCGGTGTTCACCATAGAGCCCGGCGTCTACCTCCCCGGCAAATTCGGCGTCAGGCTGGAAATCGACGTCCACATAACCGACCAAGGCGCTGAGGTCTTATAACAACGCCGCGGCCGCCCCCGCCGCCGCCCCAGCGCCAGCCAAGAAGTAAAGCAAGGCGCGCCTAGATACTATTGGATACACCTCGTTGTAGACGTAGAGCATCAAGGCGTTCCAGACGTAGAACGCAACAACATCCCACGCCACGTCTCCCCAAAGACTACGCTAAATAAAGATTCC
>JAVVGH010000053.1:0-6521 GCA_032249215.1 Pyrobaculum sp. | reverse complement strand
GCTTCCCAGAGAAGACCTGCGAAGTCGTGAGGAGGCTGGGACTGCGGGGGCGGAGCCTGGGCACCTCCGCTCTTGAGCTGGCCTTCACCGCGGAGGGCGCCGCGAGGGGCTTCGTGGATCTCAGGGGCAAGCTTCGTCTCCTCGACGTGGCCGGGGCGTTGACCTTCGGGAAATACGTCTCAGGCTTTAGATACGTCATATACGGCGACACGCGCCCAGACTCCCGCATCTCCATAATCGCGGGAGACGAGGAGTTTGTCAATGCAACAACAGCCCTTTGACGGGCGGGTCAAAAACTTCCTGTTAAATCTGGCACGGGTCTTAAACATGCGGATCGAGAAAGTTCTGGAGCTCTACCTCTACGTCTCTCCAGAGACCGTAAAAATCGTGGAGGTCGTCGAGAGAGGCGGCGGAGTCGTCGGCGTGAGACTCGCCGTGAGGTCCGCCAGAAGACAAGACACGTGGTACTACGTCGCGGTGGGGAAATACGGCGCCAAATGCACATGCGAAGGCAACACGCTGGGGGGCAAGATATGTAGACACATCATAATAGGCGTCATAACCTGGAACATGGCTTCGCTCCTCAAACACGGCAAAGAGCTAGACCTCTCTCAACTCACGTGGCTTCGAATCAGCGAAAGAGAAGCCAGCGAATAGCGGCACCACACAGACGCAACACCGCGCCCTAAACAGCGACACAGCCCACGCCGGACCAAAGACGCTTCAAACATCAGCGAAAACATCACACAACGCTTGGAAGGTTTACATTGTAAGGAGGATACACGGCGTCTTCATACGGTGGAAAGGCGCCCTATATTGTAGCCACTGACGTCCCGAGTGGTGTTTCGTATGGGCTATATACACCGGTCGCGGTTTGTACATCATCTGATACGTGTTTAAGCCGGCTTTACGCGGTTGCGAAGGTCGTGGAGTAGCCCGCCGCGTTGAGGGACGTCGTGGGGTGTGGCGAAGGCCGGTTGTGGTGATGGGGCTGATGTCAGCGTTCAAATCCGCTGTCACCGATCCTCATCTGCCTGTCATCACCGTGGCTGTTTACTTGTCTGCATTTAAAGTTAACCTAAATGTGGTGTGTGTCTACGTCCTTTGAGGTGAGGGTTTCGCCTAGTAGGGCGCTGAGGGTTGAAGTGGATAAGCTTCAGTTGGGGCAGAGCAGGGTGGTCGGCAGGGTGGAGGTGAGGGGGGATGGCGTGTATGTTGATGGGAGGCTTGTGACGTTTAGGCGCGCGTTGAAATGCCCTGTGAGGGTGGGCGGGCTTTATCTGTGTAGCGATCCTCCGGAGGTGCCTAGGTTCTTCTACCGCGACGTGTTTATGCCGGATTTCGGCGATTTGCTGAGGGTCTCTGAGCTGTATGCCACGGATAGGCTGAACGGCGGTGACTGCCTTGCGGAGTATTTATTCTCGGTGATAAGGGGGTCCCCCTTTCTGTGGGATATATACCGCAGGAGGGAGCCCGGTGTGCCGCGTAGGTGCAGGGAGTTGCTGGAGGTGTTGAGGGCGAGGGGGCTGAGGGAGCGCCGTCTCTACACGCCGCCGAGACTAGACGTGAGGACCTCCGCCCTGCTCGGCCTGTTGAGGTTTTGGGAGGCGCTGGAGCTTGTGGGGAGGAGCTGGTTCGGCTTCGCGGTGGCGATGAGGTACGGGATATACAGCGCCTTGAGGTGGAGGTTGCCGCCTGGACCCGACAGTTGGCTTCTCCTGTTTGGGGTATACGCAGCGCTTGATCCGGTGGCGGTGCCCGGCGGCGTCGCCGTGGATCTGGGCCTGCTGAGGGCCTCGCCTTACGTGGTGGCGCGGGTGATGGGGAGGTGGCTTGTGGCGTTTAACGCGGCTGGGCTGTACGTAGCTGCCGGCAACTTCAACATGATGGTGGATGGGGGGCGGAAGAGGGCTAGATACGCCTCTTGCGACAGGGATAGATGTACGGTGGGCACTCTTCTCTTTAATCAATGCGTAGATATGGACTGCGGCGTGGTGAGAACTGCCGATTTTGAATTTAAGGGGGTAGTTAAATGCCGAGATTTCGGCACGGCCTTTTTCGCAGTGGAGCCTTGTAGTTAGTGTGTCAATGTATATAAATGACTCGTAGAGGGGGTTCGTGCCGAAGGTACCTGTAAAGGTCGTGACGTTCGACGAAATAGTCGAGTGGAGCAGGAGGCTCGCCGACAAGATCAAGGAGAGCGGCTGGCAGCCAGACGTGATCGTCGCCATCGCCCGCGGTGGGTACGTCCCCGCGCGTCTTCTCTGCGACTGGCTCGGCGTCGGCGACCTCGTGAGCATACAAGTTGTCCACTGGCCCTCGGCGGCGCAGGTGGCGGAGAAGGCCTACGTGAAGTATCCAGTTAGCGCTGATCTGAGCGGCAAGAGGGTGCTGATCGTCGACGACATAGTGGATACGGGGGACAGCGTTGAGCTGGCCAAGAGGAGCATCGAGGAGTGTTGCAGACCTAGGGAGGTGAAGACCGCCGCGTTGCAGGTGATTACAAGCGTGGCTAAGGTCGTGCCGGATTACTATGCCATCGAGGTGAAGGAGTGGGTTTGGTTCGCCTACCAGTGGAACGCCGTGGAGGACGCCGCCGGCTTCATAATGAAGATCGTGAGGGAGACGGGGAAAACGGAGTGGTGTCTAGACGAGTTGCTTCTGGCGCACCTCGACTGGTACGGCAACGAGTATGTGGAGAAGAGGTTCGGGTACATACTCTACGCCCTCGACATGCTCAACAAGAGGGGTCTGGTTAAGGTGAGGAAGTGCAGATCTGACTAGAGCTTCCTCACGTCGCGGTACGCAAGGACGAGGACCACATCTCCTTTTTTCACCCCGCCCGGGGGGATTAAGGCCACTCCGCCGGCCTCGGGTTCTGTGAAGCTGTGGTGCCTCGCCTTGAGGGGCGTGGCGTAGAGGCCGCCCTCTGCCGCCTCTAGCTTCACCCTAACGATCTGCGCCATCTCGCCCGGCACGTCTTGTGTGACTGTGGCGTAGTGCCAGTCGTGGCTTGGGGCTCTCGCCGCGTTGGCCATGTGGCGGAGCACAGGCTCCACTATTCTGATAACGCCGTGGAGCGCGCTTATGGGGTATCCAGAGAGGCCGAAGATGGGCTTCCCGTCGACAACGGCCACGCTTGTCGGCCTTCCGGGCTTCATGCGGAAGCCCCGTAATCCCTCGTACCCCAGCTTGTAGAAGTGGTCTATCTCGCTGGGGCCGGCGCCGCCGGTGATTATCACTGCGTCGTACTGAGCCAGATGCCTGTCGACGACGGCTCTGACCTCCTCATGGACGTCGCTGGTCACCACCTTCTCGCGGATTTCGACATACGGCATAAAGGTCTGTATGTACCAAGCCACGAGAGACGCCGTGGATTCGATCACCCTCCCCCGCATCACGAGCTCCGCGGCGACCTCGGGGTCCACCGGCGGCACCACCAGCTCGTCGCCGGTGGCCACTATGCCCACCTTCACCTTCCTGTAGGCGTAGAGCGTCGTGATGCCGACGTCTAACAAGCCGACCACGTCAAACGGCGTTGCCACGAAGCCTTGTCTCAACATGACTGTGCCTTTACGCACGTACGAGCCGGGCGGGTCCACGTTTGCGTATTTCTCAAACCTCCGATCTACCACGACGTGTTCCCCCTCCCTCTTGGCCGCCTCCTCGGGCACGACGGCGTCGGTCCCCTCGGGGAGGAAGGCTCCCACGGTGACGTAGACCGTCTCGCCGGGCCTCAGCGACAGATCCCTCTTGTACTGCCCCACGAGGACCGTGCCGACTACCCTGAACCTGCCCGGAGTTGCGTCGGAGCTGACGGCGTAGCCGTCGTATGCGGCGCGGGGAAAGGGAGGATAGTCGTGAGGCGCCACCACGTCTCTCGCGACCACGCGGCCCGCGGCGTCCCACACCGCGACCTTCTCCACCTCCTCCACCCTCTCCACCATTGGAAGAACTTCAACAACCCTAGAGATGGGGTTTAGGCCTGAAAGATACCGCATAGCCCCCAAGCCGCATCAAGTTTAAAAACATTCAGCAAATACAGAGCGGTGATGCCGTCAGGGTTACGGTGAGTGGTGACCGGAGGCGCTAAGGCTGACTTCATATTTATAAAACGTCCAGCACGGGGTGCCATGGGTAGGCGGAAGCGGAAGAGGAAGGTAATCCTAAGGCCGAGGAGGACGTTGCCGAAAATCTTTACATGTCCACACTGCGGGGCCCAGCTGGTCACCGTTAAGAAGACGGAAAACGGCTACTTGGTCATATGCGGCAGTTGCGGCATTAGACACGAGTTTGAGGAGAGACCGGGCTGGATGCCGGTGGATTACTACAACGCCTTTGTGGACCTCTACCTAGAGGGCAAGGTGGCTCCGCCGCAACGGCAGGGCGCGCCGCAGACCGCCGAGGGGGAGGAGGAGAGGGGAGGCGATGAAGCTGTATGAGTATCTGGTAGAGGGTGTTAAGCACTTCACCTTGATAGACCCTGACAAGTCGGTGGACTACCTCAGAGTCGCGAAGCTCGCCCTAGACGCGGGAACTGACGGGATTCTGGTGGGTGGCTCGCTTGGCATCAGGGAGAGCCAGATGGCGCAGGTGGTCCGCGACATAAAGACGATCGCGCACGTGCCCGTGGTTCTGTTCCCCGGCTCGCTCACTCAGCTCACCGAGGAGGCAGACGGCGTCTTGTTCCTCAGCGTGTTGAACTCGCTGGACCCCTACTTCATCGTAGGGGCGCAGGTCCAGGGGGCCGTCCTCTTGGCTAAGCACTTCCCCCGCCTAGAGGCGATCTCGACTGCGTATATACTGGTGGGAGACGGCGGCGCCGCCGGCTTCGTCTCAATGAGCAGGCCCATACCGTACACGAGACCCGACATAGCTGCGGCGTATGCCCTCGCGGCTAGCTACATAGGCTTCAAGGCTGTGTATCTGGAGGCGGGGAGCGGCGCGCCTCAGCCAGCGCCGCCCGAGATGGTTAGGGCCGTGAGGAAGGCGTTTCCGAGAATCCTAATAGTCGGCGGCGGCATCAGAAGCGGTGAGGCGGCCTCCGCGGTGGCGAGAGAAAAACCCAACGTAATAGTGACGGGGACCCTGGCGGAGGAGCGCCCGGAAAAACTCGGCGAGATAGTGAAGGCGATAAAATCAGGCCTTTAGCTTAACCCTCCGCCAGTGCCTCCTAGCTGGGGACCTGGTCACCCTCCTCTTGGTCTTGGCTATTACCCAAACCGGCGGGTTCCTGTTGGAGTTCAGCGCGGCGGCGAGCCTCAGCTTCTTGCCAAGAGGCTTGTTGCGGGCCATGGCCTACGCCTAAAACACGGCTTTAAAAACCTTCTCTCTAGAGACGGAACCTGTACTCTTTACGCGTCTGGCTGTAGATGGCCTCCAGTATTTCCTTTAAGGCGTCTTCGTCTATGGGTATCTTAACCCGGCCCGAGGAGGCGAGGGCGATGAGTTGTTGCTCAAGCGCCTCCGCCAGCTCCGGCCGCACTATTCTGATGTTGTCGAGCCTCGCGAGGGCTCCGGGCGTCAGTATCTTCTTCAAAGCCGCCCGTCTCTGGGCGGCGGCTATCTGCGCCTGCCGCTCCAGTTCAGCCCTCTTCTGCAACTCCTCCAGCTTCCTCCGGCGGAGCTCCTCCAGCTCCTCGTCGCGCGGTTGCTCGAACCGCTCCTCCGCCATTACTCCTTAGGCGGGGCCAGGTACTTAGCCAGCTCCGGCCGCGTCTTCACAAGTTCCTTAGCTATTTTGGCGGCGATTCTGTCTACAAGCGACCTGCCCTCCGGGGTCAAAACCCGCCCCTGTTTTGTCTTGGCTACAAAACCCGCCTGCTCCAGCTGTTGCAGTATCTTCCTAATCACGGCGCCTCCCGCCTTTCTTGTCCTCTCCGGCCGCGTCTTGTCGCCTATCTTAGCCCGGTAGCCGTAAGCCGTCCTCAAGCTCCCCAGCCCCACGGGGCCGTGGAGATACAGCTTCCTCATCAACGAGGCGGCCCTCACGTACCACCAGTCAAGCGTCATGGGGGGCCTCTCCTTGTTTGCGCCGGTCTTCACAAAAGGCGCCCACACGGGTGGCTTCACCTGCGGCACGTTCTCCCGTATGTACTTGGCAAGCTCTGCGATCAACGCGTCTGCAGGTACGTCCTTAACCGAAGTCACGCCAGTGCTATACCCCCCATTTATAAGATTTTCCGCCCCCAGGAAGAGTTTATATACCAGCCGCCGGCCGTAGGCGTTATGAAGTTCTGCCCAAACGACAGGAGTCTGCTGGTGCCCGTGAAGAAGGGCAACAAGACGGTACTGCGCTGTCCCAAATGCGGCTACGAGGAGGAGGTGTCGCAAAACGTGAAGAACATCTACCAGAGCAAATCCGCCGTTGAGAACAAGAACCCCATCATCGTGGTTGCGGAAAACACGGTGAACCTGCCAAAGGTCAAGACGAGGGGATGCCCCAAGTGCGGACACGACGAGGCGTATGTATGGGTTCAGCAGACTCGGGCTGCCGACGAGCCCCCCACCCGCTTCTACCG
>JAVVGH010000052.1:0-6545 GCA_032249215.1 Pyrobaculum sp. | reverse complement strand
GGGTGGCTCGGGTCGCCTATGACGGGGAGGTGGGTGTGTTGTTTTACATATGCTATGGCCCCCACGTCTAGTGTGAAGCGCAGGGTTTTGTCGAAGGTTCTTATGCCCCTCTCCACAAGCACCACATCGCCGTTGCCGTGTAGCGCGATGTATTCAGCGGCGAGAAGCCACTCCTCTATGGTGTTGCCGAAGCCGCGTTTGAGGAGGACTGGCTTCCCCGCGCGGCCCAGCTTCTTCAGTAGCGTAAAGTTCTGCATGTTGCGGGCCCCCACCTGTATGGCGTCTGCGTACTTCACCACCAGGGGCATGTCCTCGGGGTCCATAAGCTCTGTGGTTATGGGGAGGCCCGTCTCCTCCCGCGCCTTGGCCAGCAGCTCCAGCCCCGCCTCGCCGAGTCCCTGGAAGGTGTATGGGCTGGTTCTCGGCTTGTAGGCGCCTCCCCTCAAGGCGTCTGCACCGGCGTTTTTCACGAAACGCGCCGTCTTGAGTATCTGTTCCTCAGTCTCCACAGAACACGGCCCCGCAATTATGAAGATCCTCCCCTCCCTCAGCTCCCTGTCTCCTATCCAGACGGGGGTGGGGTCCCTCTTCCACTCTCTAGACACGAGCTGGAGCTCGGTCTTAAGCTCAACGACGGCCTTGACGGGGGTTTTGAGCCCCTCCACCCGGGCGTGCGGCGGCGTGACAACTATATAGTTGCCCCATAACTCTACATACCAAGCCGGCACACCTCTAGACTCCACCTCCTCCTTAAGCGCCTTGCCCTGCTCCCTGCCCCCTACTATAAACAGCATGGCTGGTGGAAGTCCCGGTGTTAAAAGGCTATCTGAGCTTAGAAAGCAGACCCACCAGCGCAGCCGCCACGGCCTCCTTGAGGGCTTGCGGCGTCACGGCGCCTTCTCTGTAGTCTCTCTCCAGCGCGTCTGCGCTCTCGTATCTGCGCCCGCCGACCTCCAGCGGACCTGCATAAGGTATCAGGAGGTGCGCCGCGATTTCAAAAACGGGGTTGAACTTGGACTCCCTGGGCGGGCAGTAGGCTACCCATATCTTCCTCCTGACCTCCTCATCGCTGTCTGTGATGAATATGGCGCTCTGCGGCTTAGACTTAGACATCTTATACATGGCGTAGACCTCGTCGAGCTCTCTGTGGGTCCCCTCCATCCTGCCCGTGCCAGACAGCGAGGTGATTATGGGGGTGTGGAGAGCCACCGGCTTCTTAAGCCCCAGCTTCTCCGCCACGTCTCTAGCCAGCATGTGGGCCCTCCGCTGGTCCATGCCGCCTACCGCCACGTCTACGCCGAGGTAGAAGATGTCCGCCACCTGCATCACGGGGTATAGCAACTTCGAGAAGTCCAGCTCCACCTCCTCGGCGCGTCTCCCCATCACGGGGGTGGCTCTCCTGACTCTGGCCAGGGAGGTCTCCTTGGCGACCCGCACCACCAGCTCCCAGTACCCGGGGTCCCTCGCGATCTCGTCGCCGTATACGTACCTGAACTTCCCCATCTTGTCTAGCACAGCCCTCACCTTTTCGCCGTGGCCTCTCAGCTCCTCCAGCGGCCCCTTGTCGTTTATCCAGCCGTGCCAGGTGGCCACCAGCACAACCACGTCGAACCCAGCCTCCCTCAACTCGGCAAGTTTATAGGCCCACACGAGCCACCCCACGTGTATAGGCCAAAGGGGCTCAAACCCCAGATACGCCACCCCGCCCCTAAGGCCCAGGAACTCCTCCCTGGTAACTACCTCCTCCACGTTCCTCAGTAGACGTTCCATAGTATTTAGAGAATTCCTAGCTATAAATATAGGTCTTTTCCGGGCCTCCGCCTCCGCGCCCGCGTCAAGAGGGGTACACCGCGGTATTCCGTACTACGCCCATATACGCCCTCACAAAACCGCGTCGAAGGGGAAAACCGAAAGGTTAAATATTGGGTTTTTTCAATGGACGTATGCAGGGGTATTTACAGTCGGGGTGGAGAGAGGGGTTTCGGGCCTAGAGGGGCTTGTGTGTAAAGCCAGAAGATACGTGGTGCTTATGGCCGGCTACGACCCCGGGATACATCTCGGTTCGTCTCTTTCTGTGCTCGAAATTGTCGCGGCGCTGTATGGCACTGGGAGGCTTAAGTTCAACGTGGCCAACGGCGCCCACAACAGGAACTACCTCGTGCTCTCCAAGGGCCACGCGGTACACGCCATCTACGCCCTGGCGGCTGCCATGGGCTACCTCACAGTGGACGAGCTCAGGGAGACCGGGAGCATAGGTAGCCGGTTGCAGAACCACCCGGAGACAGACACGCCCTTTGTCGACGTGCCCAACTCGGGCTCCCTGGGGCAGGGCGTCAGCATGGCCGTGGGGCTGGCGCTGGGCTTGAGACTAAAGGGCGAGCCGGGCCGCGTCTACTTGGTCACGGGCGACGGCGAGCTCGACGAGGGGCAGACTTGGGAGTCGCTTGCCGTTGCGGCTCACTACAACCTCACAAACCTGGTGACGATAGTAGATCTAAACAACGTGCAACTCGACGGCCACAGCGAGGAGGTTCTGCGGAAGGGCGACGTGGCGGGGAGGTTCAAGGCGCTGGGGTTCGAGGTAGTTGAGGTAAATGGCCACAACCTGAGGGAGATTACTGCTGCGCTTGAGAAGGCCGAGAACAACGCCAAACCCACGGCTATTATAGCAAGGACCGTGAGGGGCAGGGGCGTGCCGCCTATAGAAGACACAGCGAGGCAGAGGCTTTCGAGAGACGACGCGCTCAAGTACGCCAACGACGTATGCTAGACCTCGAAAGCTTGACGCCTAGGGAGGCGCTGGGCCGCGCCCTCGCCGACCTCGGCGACTTAAGGAAAGACGTGGTCGTGCTTGTGGCAGACACCGGCGAGACCACCAGGGCGAGGCTCTTCGCCGAGCGGCACCCGGAGCGGTTCTTCAACGTGGGGATAGCTGAGCAGTCCCTAGTGGGCATAGCGGCGGGGCTTGCCTTGGCCGGCTTCATGCCCTACGCCTTGACCTTCGCCGCGTTTATGACCAGGGCGTGGGAGCAGGCTAGGAACTCGGTGGATCGACTCGGCCTGCCTGTTAGGCTGGTGGGGACGCACGCCGGCTTCGCCGACGCCTACGACGGGCCTTCGCACCAGGCGCTGGAAGACGTCGCCTTGTTTAGAGTCCTGCCCAGCTTCACGGTGCTCGCGCCGGCAGACTCCTGCGAGGTCTACAGAGCCGCGACTGCATCTGCCGCGGTCAAGGGGCCTGTGTACATAAGGGTGGGGAGGGACTTCCACATACCCACCACCTGCGGACTATACGACAGGTTTGAGGTGGGCAGGGCCTACGTGGTGGCGGAGGGACGCGACGTGGCTATATTCACCACGGGCATCACGTTGCCTTTCGCCGTAGAGGCGGCTCAGTTGCTGAAAGACAGAGGCATCTCAGCCGCGGTGGTGCACTTCCCCACTGTGAAGCCTCTCGACTACGCAACAGTTGAGAAATACGCTGAGGCGACTGGCGCCGTCCTCACCGTGGAGGAGCACATGGTTCACGGCGGCTTCGGGTCGGCGGTGGCCGAATACCTGGCCCAGACGAGGCCCACCAAGATGGCCATAATGGGTCTCAAGTCCTACGGCAGAACCGCCAAAAGCCCCCAGGAGCTGTACCAGCTGTTTGGGCTGACGCCTGAGAACGTAGCGGCCAGGGCTGAGGAGCTTGTGAAGCTGAGATGAGGCGGTTTTACTACAGACACAGCAGAGGCGTAACCGAAGTCGTAGTGGGGAGGGGGCTCCCCTACGCGTCTTGGGCGGAGAAGGCGGTGGTCGTGGTCGAAGAAGGGCTTCGGCCCCCCCTCGCGGGGGTGCCCACTCTCGTCTTGAGGGGCGGGGAGGAGGTGAAGAGCTTGGAGGCTTTGACGCGGCTCTACAGCTTCCTTGCCGAGGCCGGCGCGGACAGATCCACTGCGTTGTTGGCGGTGGGCGGCGGGGCGCTTCTAGACTTGGCCACCTTCGCGGCGGGGACCTACATGCGCGGGATGAGGCTTGTGCAGGTGCCGACGACTCTTCTGGCCATGGTGGACGCGGCGTTGGGGGGGAAGGGCGCCGTGGACTGGGGCCCCGTCAAAAACCTAGTGGGCGTCTTCTACCAGCCCTCCGCCGTCCTCTGCGACCTCGCGTGGCTCGACACCCTGCCGGACAGAGTCTACCGCTCCGCCTTTGCCGAGGTGGTGAAGTACGGCGTGGCGCTGGACGAGGAGTTCTACCGCTGGACGGCAGAAAACGCCGACGCACTGCTGAGGCGTGAGGGGGAAGCCGTCGAGGAGGCCGTCTACAAGTCGCTTAGACTCAAGGCGCAGGTGGTGGAGATGGACGAGTTCGAAGAGAGGGGGGTCAGAAACGTGCTCAACGTAGGCCACACCGTGGGGCACGCCCTGGAGAGGGTCCTAGGCCTCCTCCACGGCGAGGCCGTCTCCATCGGCATGGCGGCCGAGCTCCGTCTGGCGCAGGAGCTGGGCTACCTCGCCGAGAGCCACGTCAAGGAGGTGGAGGACACATTGGCAAAGTTTAAACTCCCCGTAAGGGCTGAGGCGACCCGGGAACAGCTGGAAAAGGCCGCGGCCCTCGTCAAGTTCGACAAGAAGAGGAGAGGCGGCTACATATACATGCCGGTGGTGGTGAGGCTGGGCAAGTGGGTCTTGGAGAAGGTGAAGGTGGAGGACGCCGCCAAGGCCTTGACCTACGCGGTGCATGTTCTGCATTAGCCCCGGGAGGTTCGAAGGCAGGTTCGACGCCCCGCCCTCCAAGCCTTATTCACAACGCCTACTGCTGGCGGCGGCGCTGGCGGAGGGCGAGGCGGCCATCAGAGGCGTCGAGTGGAGCGACGACTTCGTGGCCATGTACAGGGCTGTGCAACCCCTGGCCAGGGTAACGGCCGAGGGCCGGGACGTCTATGTAAAGCGGCGGGAGCCCGACTTCTACCGGGCCTTCAACGTGGGAGAGAGCGGCTTCACCCTCCGCACAGCCGTGGCGGTCTACGCCGGGGTGCCGGGCGCCACCGCCGTCTTCTACGGAGGCACCCTCCGGGGGAGGCCTATAGACGAGCTGGTGGCCGTCCTCAACAAGTTGACAAAAGTGGAGAAGGCGCCGGGGGCCGTCTTCATAGAGGGGAGGCGGCTGGAGCCCTTTGAGGTGGAGATACGCGCAGACGTCTCTTCTCAGTACATCTCCGGCCTTATGTACCTCGCCGCCGTGACGGGGGGCGGCGTCGTGAGGCCGGTAGGCGCCAGGAAGTCTTGGAGCTTCGTGGAGGCCACGGCAGAGGTCTTGAGGACGTTCGGCGCAGAGGTGAGGCTGGGAGAGGCCGTGGAGGTCAGAGGCGGGTTGAGAAGCCCCGGCGAGGTGGAGGTGCCGGGGGACTTCAGCCTCGCCGCCTTCCTCATGGTGGCCGCCGCGGCCACCGGCGGCCGGGTGGAGATACGCGGCCGCATCGCCGACGTGGATAAGCCGGCGCTGGAGATACTCCGCAAGATGGGGGCAGACGTAGTCGAAAAAGAGGGCGCCGTGGAGGTGGGCGGGGCGTTTACGAGAGGCGTCGACGTGAGTCTCGGCGGCAACCCAGACCTCGTCATGCCGGTGGCTCTGGCGGCGGCCATGTCCGGAGAGGAGGCCGTAATTAGAGACGTGGAACACCTCCGCCACAAGGAGAGCGACAGGATATCCACCGTGTTGGATGTGCTACAGAGGATGGGCGTGTCGGCTTGGTACAGAGACGGCGCGCTCCACATAAGAGGGCCTCCCAGCAGGAGAAACGTCGTCTTTTCATCGCATGGAGACCACAGAATAGGTCTGATGGCCCTCGCCGCCGCCAAGGCCGTGGGGGGCTGTATAGACGACGTGGCGCCTATTGCCAAGTCTTGGCCCACGGCGCTTTTGTATATAAACCGCTAAATACTAAACGCCATGAGGATCGTCGTCACGGGCGGCGCCGGCTTCATAGGAAGCCACCTGGTGGATAGGCTGGTGGCCGAGGGGCATGAGGTGGTTGTGGTGGACAACCTCTCCTCTGGGAGGAGGGAGTACGTAAACAAGGCGGCGGAGCTCTACATACGCGACCTCAAAGACCCCGACTGGGGGGTCGGCATACGCGGCGACGTGGTGTTTCACTTCGCCGCGAACCCCGAGGTGAGGCTGTCGGCCACGGAGCCTGTTGTTCACTTCAACGAAAACGTGCTGGCCACCTTCCACGTCCTCGAGTGGGCTAGGCAGACCGGCGTAAGGACTGTGGTGTTTGCCTCCTCCTCCACGGTGTACGGCGACGCGGAGGTCATCCCGACCCCGGAGGAGGAGCCGTATAGGCCGATCTCGGTCTACGGCGCGGCGAAGGCGGCGGGGGAGGTCATGTGCGGCACCTACGCCAGGCTCTACGGCGTAAAGTGCCTCGCCGTGAGATACGCAAACATCATAGGTCCACGGCTGAGACACGGCGTGATCTACGACTTCATCATGAAGCTCAAGAAGAGCCCAAACGTCCTGGAGGTGCTGGGAGACGGCACCCAGAGGAAGAGCTACCT
>JAVVGH010000051.1:0-6579 GCA_032249215.1 Pyrobaculum sp. | reverse complement strand
ATCTTGTTGTAAACCTACCAAAGCTTAACATATATCCAGTCAATGGGGGCGACAACCGTGTCTCCATTTGATCCGCTGACTACTCCATATGCCCACACCACATAACCGCTTGGTCCCGATTTCAGTGCATAAACAGGTGAGCCCGAACTTAAGGAGGCCCATATGTACCATTTATTCACGAGATTATAAATCTGCCGCGGGCCGGATGCTGGCGCCCTCGAGGAACGCCACTATGTCTGCGTGCGTTGCACGCTTGACCAGATACTTCAGTACATTGCCGCCTATGTAGGGGGCCGCGACCGCCAGGGCGCGGAGCCTGTGGCCGGGGGCTATGGGCGGGATGCAACGCACTTTTTCCCAGTTCCACACGGTAGCCATGGCGAGGATGTCTCTCTCCGTGAGGGCCCAGCCGGAGGCGGCGGCGTAGGCGTGTAGGAACTTCATCTCGGCCCAGAGGTCCGGCTCGTTCATGAAGACGTTGTCTGTGCCTAGGAGCGGCTTTAGGTGGAGCAACAGAGGCACGGGCGCCACGCGGCCTACGAAGTAGGCGTTGGCGCGTGGGTTCACCACGACGGTCTTGGCGGGGGGTATCTGGGCGATTTCCTCCGGCGTCAGGTGGACCAGGTGGACTAGGACGTCTGCGCCCAGCGCCTTCAGGGCGAGCTCCAGGTCGCCTGCCTCGTGGCAGTCCCGGGTCTCCGACACGTGCGTGGAGACCAGCTTGTAGCGGAGGCGGAGTTGCCGGAGGTACTCCGGGGGGTGGTCCACCGGCGACGCCACCTGGACGTTTGGGTAGTCGGGGAAGCCGCCGTGCGTCTCCTGGAACACGACGGCCTCTACGCCGTGTCTCCTGAAGACCCCCTCCACGTCGCGGGCGGCGTACTCCGCGTATATCAAGGCGCAGCCAGTCCCGTAGCTCCTCATCCTCCTGGCCACCTTCTCAAGCAGGGAGATGTGCTTCTTCTTCGCGACTAGGTTCTTCACCGCGTGGTACTTGACGCCGTGGGGCCACCCCACCAAGTCGTCGATGTAGAGGTCGTCCCGGTCGGCGATTACTGCGTCTAGGACGTGGACGTGCCCGTTTACCAGCTGGGGCATCAACACCACGTTGCCGAGATCCGCCGCAACCCCGCCCGTGTACCTCCCGACCCCCACCACGACCCCGGCGTCGTCTACCTCAACTACTCCGTCTTCCACCACCTCCAGCTCCCCAGCCAAGACGTATTTAGCGCGGAGGCGCACGCGTCTTTTGACGCCCCTCTTTAAAAATGTCGTGTAAAGCCGGATTTACAGAGGCCCGCCGAGGACTCCCGCCGTCTGTTGCGGAGGCTTGACAAATCAGTTTATTTCTCTGCGCGTTCTTCTTCCCATGGGCGACAGAATCTTCGAGGCCTTGGCGCATCCCCTGAGGCGCAGGGCGCTCAAGCTCCTGGGGGAGAGGCCTAGGATGTACAGCGAGCTGATGGAGGAGCTCGGCGTGGACAGCCCCACCCTGGCCTTCCACCTGAAGAAGCTGGCGGGGCTCGTGGAGAAGGGGGGCAACGGGTTCTACCGCCTGACGGACCTCGGGAGGAAGGCCCTCGAGGTTATGGCTGTGCTGGAGGGCGCGGGGCAACCGCAACCTAGGGCCGAGGCGGAGGAGCTGACCTTCAGCGATAGGGTTGTCCTCAGGTTAGATAGGGCGTTGCTGGAGCTGGCGAAGAGAGAGGGGAGGAAGATAAGGGTGTTCGACACGGCGATACTGGAGATAGATAAGGACGTGCCGCCGGAGCTTCTCTACGAAGTCGTGGAGGAGATCAGAGACGTGGCTGTGGTGAAGGTGCCTAAGCACCTAAGAGCCTACGTGGAGCCTAAGGCGAGGGACGTGGCTCTCGTCACCGAAAGAGGCCTCCTGACGTCTACGCTGAAGCTCGCCGTCCAGCTTCTGGGCTACTTGGGACCGCTCAAGGCCTTCAGAAGAGAGAGGAGGAGCCTCGTGGAGGTTTACAGCGGCGACTTCACACACGGCGGCCGCGTGGCTGTGGAGATGGATGGCGGCATGCTTAAGATCGTGGAGGGGCCTAACCGCGTCGTGGCTAGGTGCGAAGACCCGGACGACTTCGACGTCTCGGCCGGCGCAATCTCCATGGAGGGATGCGAGGTGGAGGCGGCGCTAAGCGGCGTAGACGCCCTAGACCTCGACGTGGCTGGGGGCTATGCCTCGGCGTCGCTGAAGCTCAACAACCTCAAGATCGACGCGGCAGGCGGCGTGGTAGACCTCGACCTAGCCATGGGCCGCGGGTCCGTGTCTATCGAGGCCGACGGAGGCGCCGTCTCGGGGAGACTCAGCTACGCGCCCTTCGAAGGCACCTCCCAGCTGGACGTCTCGGCAGCGGGAGGCGTGGTCAACCTCCTGCTGGAGCTCCCGCCCGACGTGGGCATATCGGTGCAGAGCTCCGCCGCAGGCGGCGTGGTCAAGACCCCGGAGCCGCGCCCCGGCGCCAGAGGCGTCCTCAACATCTCCGTAGACGTGGCCGGAGGCGCCGTCAAGATACTCACCAAACATTAGTTTCTTTTTTAGTAAAATTTCCGCAGAGGACTACGGGATGATCTTAGCGCCTAGGTGGAGTAGGTACTCCTTTGCTTCGTCGTAGACGTCGTCTAGGACGTAGGCTAGGTGGTTGCCCAGCCCGGCGGAGAGCACGTCAGATGCGGTGCCGTTTATCAGCTTGAAGCCGGCCTGGGCGTTGCAGGCCTCCACCACCTCGGGCTCCACCGTGACGGCCCTCAGGAGGAGGGCCCTCCGCAGGTCGCCGGATACGCGGAGGAGGGTGGCTGGGCTCCCCGGCGGGATCCGCGTCTTTATGGCGGCAGGCGCGCCTGTGAGCATCCTTCTCGCCAGTGAGTACCTCCGGGTCATGACCAGCGGGGCCCCGTCGTGTGTGAGCACCAGAAGGTCGCCCCTCGCCACGTTGATGTTGCTGAGCCACGCCGGCTTGCCGGACAGCCTAGAAAGCACGTACATGGAGAAGAGCGCCCGGAGGTCGCCCTCGCACGCCGCCGGCAGGCCCCGCTGGTTGAGAAGCGTTAACGAGATGCAGGGCGTCCACCCCATCTTCCTCACGGCCTCTAGGTCGAAGCACCAGCAACCCAGGGTGAGACCCGCCCAGCCCCGGCTCTTGGCAAGCTCCTCCAGCCTGCGGGCGTAAGCGACGATGGGCGCCAGGTCGGCCGCGGAGAAGTCAGACGCCTCTGCCCCCTCCACTATGCGCCTCGCCTCCTCCATGCCGTCCTCCGGGTTCAAGCCCTCCAGAGTCTCCTCCAGCGGCGTCTCCTCCGCCGCGGCGCCCGCCAGCCCGCTGGCCACCAGCCACCTGTTGGGCCTCCCCACAACGCCGAACTTAGGCATCCCCGTCTTCATGAGAGATATGAGGCGTAGAGCCCTTAGGAGCGGCTCGCCGGGGCTCGCCAGCGGGGCGGGGAGCTCCAGCACCTTGGCGTACCGGCCGCCCTCCCTCAGCGCCGCGGCGGCCTCCAGCGCAGACGGCAAGGAGTTGTAGTGCGGCCACGCGAGCAGGACGTTGTAGCTGGCGGCCTGCGACAGCACCTCCTCCTCGGCGCCTCCTGTCAACACCACCACGACCGCCACGTCTGAGGACTCGGCGAGGGAGACCCCGAGCCCCCTGAGCATCTCCCCATACACCTCGCCGTAGTGCCTCCTCACGTCCTCGCCCACATGCGGCGACGAGGCAACGCCTAGCTTAACCTCCATAGAGACGCGGCGCCACGGCTATAAAAGCTTGACCTCCCTCACCTCCTTCACCTTGTTGTTCTGAAATATGGCCACCCGCGCCACGTGGCTTCTGGGGTCCGCTACGCAGTCGTAGGCGGCTACTATTATGACGTCGCCCACCTCGCCCAGCCTAGCCGCGGCGCCGTTTAGCACAACCTCGCCGTCTCGCCCCGGTATGACATACGTGGTGAAGCGGGCCCCGTTGGACACGTTATACACCTCCACGTGCTCCAGAGGGTAGAACCCAGCCGCCTCCATGACGTCCCGCCCCAGCGTCAGCGACCCCTCGTAGTGCAGGTTCTTCCCAGTGACCACGAGGCCGTGGGCCTTAGCCCTCAGCAAGACGGGCATGGCGGAGACGCGGCAGACCTTTTTATTTCTTAAGCAGCCGCCCAGCCTCTAGAGTGACCTCCTTCCACTTCTCCTTCAACCTGGCGACGATGGTCGGCTCCAGGTCCAGCGCCATGCAGGCGTTGAGCAGGCGCTCGTAGCGCCTCGCCAAGTCTCTATACCAGCCCGTCAAGTCGCGAGACGTCTTGCCGGACCGCATCCGCTGGAGGAGCCTCTCCATCTCCTCCAGCATGGCCGACCCCATCTTCTCCACGAGAGCCCGGGCCAGAGGCCGTAGAGCTCTGTACTGCCTCTCGTCGAGTTCTATCACTGCCACCTCCAGAGTCGGCCCCTCGCCGGACTTCTCCCACCTCTCCACCACGGCGCGTTTAACCGCCTCCACGGCCCTCTCCGCCTTCTCCTTCGGCGACCAGCTGAGGTAAACGCCTGGCAGAAGCTCCAACGCCTCTATCCCCCTGGCGGCTCTCCTCGCCACCCCCTCGTCGTCTGACTTCACCAATATCAACAACACGACGCGGTTGCGCATAGGTTAATAAAGCCATCTGTCTAGGCCCCCTGCCGAAGCCCTGGCCGGCTCCCGCCGGATCGCTAGATACACCTCTCTGGGCTTCCCGCCGGAGACCTCCGCCAGTTTGTAGGCAACGGCGAGGAGGAAGCTGGGGCTGGACTCCACGGCGTAGGGGCCGGCCGCGCCTTGAGCTCCTTTGCCCCCACGGCAGGAAGGCTGTGGGGATGGCGGCGGGGCCCGGAGGTTTTTATTGTCGTGATTTTTAATTTGGTGTGATGAGTTCGGCAGGGGTCGAGAGGTGAGAGTACTTAGCCCTACCTGATATTCAAATATTACCTCAGGTGAGTTAATTGAAAGTTTTGGTGAAGTCCAGGGACCTGTTATATAAGTCCAATGGATAAAATAAGGTGCGTGTAGTGCTCGGAAGCCCAGTCAACGCGGTGCCCAAGCCATGGCTTTATTTCGATGTGCCTGCAGTCATGATCAACGTGCTTGACGTGAAGAAGGACCCGAGGGCGGCGTTGGGGTACGAGGGGGAGCTTTGGGTGGACTCGGGGGGCTACCAGATACTGAAGAGGGGGCTTTCAGTCGACGTGGACAAGATAGCGGAGGTGTTTAAGAGGGTGGATGCCCAGCTGTACTTCTCCCTCGATGTGCCTCCCTCGCCCGGCGACCCTCCGGAGGAGGCGGAGAAGAAGTTTCGGAAGTCTTACCAGAACTGGCTGAGGCTCAGGAGGGCGGTCGGCGACGCGGTGGTGCCCGTCCTACACGTCTACCGCGACCCCGCCCTCTTCGAGAGATATCTGGCGCTGTACCGCGACGCGCCCGCCCTGGCCATAGGCGCCGCCGTGCCCTACGTATTAATCACGCGGGGCGTCCCCCGGGGCTCTCGGGAGCTGGCGCTACGCCTAATACAGAGGGCTAGGGAGGAGTTTAGAGGCCCCATCCACGTGCTGGGGATGGGGAGCCCCGCCGTGACGCCCATCCTCGCGGCGGTGGGCGTAGACAGCACAGACAGCGCCACGTGGCGCCTCAAGGCGGCGTACGGCAAGGTGCTCCTCCCCGGCGGGGGCGAGCGCCACGTCACAGACCGCAGAGTCAACTTCGGAAAGGCGAAGCCCAAAGACGGCGAGCTGGAGGAGCTGTACAACTTCTTAAACGCCCGCGGCTTCCCCCTCCTGGAGGACTTCTTCGAGAGGATAAGAACCAGCTTCGAGTACCGGGCCCTGGTCAACGCCTTCGTCGTCATACACTCCACGCGCCACGCGCCGCGGCCCCCCACCTTCAGAAAGCTCCACGCCCTCGTCGCGCAGGCGGCGTCAAAAATTTAAGCAAGGACCCCCAGTAGGAGGTGGCCCTCTCGCGACCAACTGCGCTACACGCGCTGGCCATCTTCCTAGCCTTCCTCCTGCTGTCGCTCGTGGCGGGCGAGCCCCTCTACCTCTGGCCCGGCGTCGCCGCGTCCTACCTCCTCGCGGCGTTGAAGAGAGACCGCTACTCGCTGGCGGCGTCGGCCTTGGCCCTCCTCTACTTGGCGCTACACGGCGGGTACAGCGACTTCATGGGCCCCCTGGAGCTGGCCGCCATAGGCATGGCGGCGCTGGAAGTCCGCAAGCCGCTCGGCGCCGTGGCCTACGCATACGCCGTCGCCATCACCCTCCTGCCCCACACCATCTACGGCTACTTTTTCATAATGCTGACTGCGGCGGTGGCCTCCGCGGTGCCTTCCCGATGGCACCCCGGCCTCGCCTTCGCCGCCGTGGACTCCGTGGTTATCCTCGCCGACACTTACGACTTCAGGCTCATGGAGGCCGCCTTGATTATAACTGGCGCCGCCGGGCTAATCGCCGTACGGAGCCTGCCCGCAAAGCTGGCGTTTCTGCCGCTCCTGGCGCTGGGCGCCGCCGCGGATCAGTTCGTGGTGGACGGATGGATAGCGCTGAGCTAC
>JAVVGH010000050.1:0-6651 GCA_032249215.1 Pyrobaculum sp. | reverse complement strand
TGATTACATCAGGCGAAAGCCTCGCCCTTCAGGGCGGGGATGGGGAGAAAGCTTTAAAAAATGGGCGTTTCTTCAGCAGGTCTCCTGCTGGGGGCGGATGACCCGCGGTGCTGGCCCGGGTAGCTCCATGACCCCGGCCCGAGGGGCCGATGAAGGCCGGGCGAGGGCGCCGATGAGCCGCCCAAAGGGGAACCCCGGGGCGGGGAGGAGGTCAGGGAGGGCTTCTCAGCCCTAGTGTCCCAAAACCTCTGCAGTATATACGGCACCTCGGGAGCCACCTCGGCAAACCACTGAAACTCGTCAAAAGCCACCGCGTAGCCCCTAAGCGAGAAGAGGACGTCGAAAAACTCGTCCCAGCTCGCAAACCTGACGTACCCCGGCAACCCCGCCGCCTTCCTCAACGCCTCGCCGTACTCCTCCAGAAGGAGGCGGGGAGGCTTCCTAGGGTTCACGAAGAAGTAGAGGTGAGGTCTCTCCTCCAGAAACTTAAGCACGAGGGCCGTCTTCCCCACGCGCCGCCTCCCGTAGACTACGGCGAGGAAGGGCTCCCTCAGCCTCCTGAGGAGCCCCAGCTCCCTCTCCCTCCCGTATAGTTTTATTACAGCCATAATAATTACAGACGTAATAAGCTTGTAAATTGCACATAGAAACTGACGGAGGCCGGCGCGCCCAGCGGCCAGCCGCGCTGGGCACCCACGCCAAAAACCTGGAACTAGCTCGCCGCGCGCCGAGAGTAGCAGAAGCGAAAACGTGAATCCCACAGCCGTGAGCGCCCCAGCGCCGGCCGATACACCAAGAGTCGCCCTACGCCGCCGCATCGCCCATGCCACCGAGGAGCCAGACCTTACATCGCTCCTTCCGACCCCCGGCGGCTGGCGGGGGTCCGCGACGGCGTCTGGATGAGGTAGATGGCGTCGGCTTGGGTCTGCAATTTTGCCGATGTGCGCGGCGTGCTGGCGAGGTGTGGGCGTGTGGGGCCTCGGCTGGGCGGTTGCGCATGGTTTAGCCAGCGATCTGCGGCGTGGTTGAGAATTTGTCTTAGATGGTCGAAGTTTTAACTTTGAGATATTAGTTTAGGTGTGAAAAGGATTAGGCTTGAGCTGGCGCCCCGCGTCGAGACTGAGTTTGTGGATAGGGACCGCGCCCTTGAGCAGGTGGTGGAGTGGGCGGAGAGAGGCACGTGGGCCCCCTTTGTCATATTCGGGCCGGAGGGATGCGGCAAGACCGCCTTCCTCCGGCAGGCCTCTGTAATGCTTAGGGATTTGGGCTACGACGTCTTCTACCTACATCCGCTGGATAGAGTTTTTGCGGCTGAGGTGGACGACCCCGACGTCAAGACGCTTTTTGTAGATTTGGTGAGGAAGACTCTTGAGGATGAGAGGTGGGGCCGGCTGGCGCTGGCGGTGTTCGACTTGGTGAGAGAGGTCCTTAAGAAGAGGAGGCGGAAAATCGCCGTCATAGCCGACGACGTCTTCCAAGCCATCGGCCTAGACAAAGCCGCCGCATATGTGAAGGGTCTGCTCAACATGATAGAACACCCTGTATATAGGTACGAAAACATCGTCGTACTTGTCGCCACTAGTGAAGGTATAAGCAGACGCGAAATTGGGAGACATAGATGGGCCGAGCTCATGTTCATGTGGAACATGCCGAAGGAGGGCTTCCAGCAACTATACGAGAAACTGCCTGGCCCCAAGCCCTCGCTCGACGACGTCTGGCGTTGGACAGGCGGAAATCCCTACATGCTCCGCGAGCTCTATGTGAAGAGATGGGACGTGGAAAAGGTGGTCAAGGGGGTCGTGGGAACTAAGGAATTAACTGCAGATTTCGCCAGGCGTTGGGGGAGATGGCTGAGGGAGGTCGTCGACGACCCAGAGGCGCTTTGGGGCCGCGGCGCACCGCAAGAACTGCTGAACGAACTTATCGCAAAAAATCTAGTCGTGTATAACATGTACGAGAGAGACCCACACTTCTGGGTCGACCAGCCGCCTCCCGAGAGGGATCCGGAGCTGGGCATAGGCAAACACGTGGCGTGGCAGACACCCATACACAGGGAAGCCGTCAGGAGGGCGCTGGAGGACTAACGCGCCAAGGCCCTCCTCGCCTCCTCCAGCGCCTTTTCCAGCTCGTCGCCCCACTTGACTCGTCCTTTGAGCGCCTCTACGCGTTTAGCGAGTTCTTTGAGGAGTAGCAGGACGTCGGCGGCGGCTGACTCTCTCGTCGTGTATTTAGACAGGGCCATGTCTGGATCCGGCCCGTGGTATTGGTAGTCGTGGAGGTCAAGCGCAACGGCAGTCCAGGCGGAGATGCCGTAGTGGCCCGCCTCTTCTAGAAGCCTACCCAACTCCTTCATCCTAGTCGTCGGGACCCGGGGGACGGCCTTAGACTCCAGCCACCTCCTCTCATCTTCCGAGCTGGCCAGAGCCTTCAGCTTCTCCAGCTCAAGCTTGAGGAGGGCGGCTAGAAGCGCCTTCCAGGCGTGGAAAGCCATCCCGGCGGCGTCGCGGGTGAAGCCCCTCTCCAGATACTCCAGCGCTAGGCGAGCCTCGCCCAGAGCCTCAAGAAGCCTAGCCTCGATATAGCCCTCGTCGGAGGGCTTGGGAAGCGGCTTCTCCACAAGCTCAGCAACCATGGATGTGGCGGGGTCGTCTCTTAAAAGTCTTTACAGCACAGAACCCCGCGCAGACGCCGCGGCGTTCGGAAGAGCCGCGCCCATAGGCCCGCAGATACAGCTACGTCTGCGGAGAAATCTCTGCACTACAGAGAAAACAACTCGCGGCAGTCGCCTGCCCGGCGGCGGTGCTTCTAAGATAAACATGTGACAAATGCCCGTTCTGCCAACGCCACCTTGCAAATGTGATGTATCTCGACCTAGTAAACAGTGGAGACGGCTCGCTCTTGGCCAAACGCTACGTCCGTGATGCCAAGTGGGCGCTCACCATCGCCGAAAGGCTTGAGTCTGCCCAGCTAAGGCCCAACAGAGCTGGCCCCTACTACATGATATACATCGCCACCACTGACCTCCTAGGGCTTGCAGAAAAAGACGAGGCCATCAGAAGGGCCATAGCGCTGTATCTCGCCGAAAAGGTGAAGAACGGCACGCCGAGGCAGAAGGAAATAGCCGAAAAGATCTTGAAGAGACATCCCCTTTTTCTTACCCTCTCAGCAGGTTCTCGACGTGAGGATTCTGCCGGGAAGACGTGTCGGGATCTCCTCTCTGCCCTTCTGCCACAAGCCAAGGCCATTTATCGGTATAAAAATGGATCTGTGGCGCAACTTGTCTGGGGTCTCCGGGCGCTGGGATCGGCGCGGCAACGAGGCGGCTGTTTGGTATTACGCGTAGTAGGAGCTAGCGCAACTGCTCCAGCAGAAGCGTGTACTTCATCAAGCTGTCGGGAAACATCAGCACGTAGACGCCGTCGCGTCTCTGGGCGGCGAAGGCCTTATACACCGCGCCTGCGCTGGGCCCTATCAAAAGCCCAGTCCTCTTGGCGAACTCCCGGACCCCCTCCAACGCCTCCCTAAGCGACACGTCGACGACCTCGGCGCTGATCAAAGAAAGCCACTTCATCCCCGTCTCCACCCGCCGGATGCCCGGTATCCAGTCTCTGGGCTGCACGCCTATAAGCTTCGTGCCGTACCTAACGCCGAAGTAAAACCCCAACGCCGAGGCGTGGCCAGACGTGCCGAGCCCCGCGACGACGTAGTCCGGCCTCTTGCCCACCGCCGACAGTTGCCAGTCCAGCTCCGCGGCGGTTCTGAGGTGGGCCACGAAGTTCATGTCGTTGCCGAACTGGTTCGGGTGCACCGCGCCCTCTCTTATGTCCTTCTGTAGGTGCTCAAGCGCCTCCACTGTCATGGAGACGTCTAGGATCTGGTACTCGGCGCCGAGGAAGTCGAGGAGGGGGGCCACGTACCTCCCCGCCGTGGGGATGTAGAGCTTCACCCTTTTGCCCAGCACGTTGCCTAAAGCCGCCAGGGCGACCGCCACGTTGCCGCTGGAAACCTCCACCAGCCAGTCGCCCCCAACCGACTTAAGGAGGTAGTAGGTGGTCCTGTCCTTCACGCTGGCGCTGAAGGGGTTGAACCACTCAAGCTTAGCATACGCCTCGCGGGGCGGGCCGGACACCTTAAGCAACGGCGTGGGCCAGCCCCCCGTGAGGAGCTCGACAGAGCTGTTGAACACTCTGTGGAGACTGGGCTTCGGCATAAGCTCCTCCAGCCGCACCACCTCGCCCACCTCCACCGGTCTGTCGAGAAGCGCAGAGAAACACCCGGCGACCTCTCCACTGTCGACCTCGTAGAAGCCGGACCTTATGAACTCCTCGTAGTGTCTAAGACACACCCCAACACGACGATTGGTTTGTTGATGTTTATAAAGCTAACGCGCGACCTGCGGCGCCGCGTCTCTCAGATATATGCCGTAGGTCCTCAGCAACGCCACGTGCAACGCCGTCATTACGGCGTATACGCCCAACGCGGCGGCGGCCAGGCCGTTGAGCGCCAGACGGGGGTACGCCGACGCCACGAAACCGCCGAGGAGGCTGCCCACGCCTATGCCGAGGCCCAGCACGACGCTGTAGATGCCCATCACCGTGCCTCTGTACATGATGTTGGCCTCGTCGCCTATCAACGCCAGTATGCTAGGCCCGATGGCCGAGGTCAAGAAGAGGAGCGGCCCCGTCAACGCCACCGCCTCCACTGGGCTGAGGCCGAGGTGAAGCGCCGCGTTGAGCACCACCAAGGCCAGGAGGCCGCCGACCAGCCCCAGCCTGAAGGTCTTCACGCGGCCCCACCTGTCGGCGAGCCTCCCGAAGAAGACGGCTCCGGCCCCCAGCACCGCCAAGGCCCCGATGAAGAGGACGCCCACCACTAGGCTTTCCCCCAGCCTCCCCACTACGTGTTGCGCCAGGCCTCCCCCGGCGTCCCCCACCCGCAGAACCCTAGGCGCGAAGATCCCCAGGCCTATTATCGTGGTCAAGGCAAACCACACAGGCAGAAGGACGACGGCAGAAGGCGGCAGGACGGAAAGGAGGAACCTGCCCTCGGCGGGGGCCACGGGCCTGGTCTCTGGGAGAAACGCCGCGAAGAGCGGAGTGGCGACCGCCGTGAAGAGCGCCACGGCGAGGTAGGCGGCGGGGCTGTGCAATGCCGTGTATAGCGCGGAACCGACGAGGTAGCCCACGCCGTAGCTACCGAGGTTCACAAACTCGAAGCCCCCCATCCCCACGCCTCTGTTTCTAACCTCGGTGAGGTCTGTCGCCATGGTCAGCGACGCGGTTAGGATAAACGCCGTGGTGAAGCCGATCACGCCGTTGAGCAGAGCCTCAAACCAAGGGCTTTTCCAGGCGTAAAACGTCAGCGCCAAGAGAATCATGGCAACCGACCGGACGAGGTACCCCAGCACCAACGTCTTCTTGCGGCCCAAGGTGTCCGCCCAGCGCCCGGCTATCAACGCGCCGAGGGCCTCCAGAAAGGGATAGGCCGCGAGGACCACGCCGGCCTCCAGCTCGCCGCCGCTGGCCAGCTTAGCCACCAGAAAGGCGCTTGCCCCCGAGCCTATACGCGCCACGAAGATGGGGATGTAAGATGCCGTAAGTCTCACGGCGCTTCCTCAGCTCCCTATTTTAAATTTTCTACAGACCCCCACAGGAGGTCGTGCCGGAACCTAAACACCTCCTTCGTCCGCGCATCGGCTATCTCAAACTCGTCGTTTACAGGCCTCACGAGATAAGGCCCCACCCACTCCGGTGCGTGGCCGGCAGTCGACAGCGCCAAATACATAGCCGCGGCCATCAAGGGGCCCCTCACCCTGGGGCAGAAGGTCAAGGCGGTTCTGTCATCCACCACAAGCCCGCCTAGGCGCTTCATCAGCTCCTCAACGGCCTGCGGATCCCCGAGAAGCTCAACGGCCCTAAGCGCCCACTTAACCGCTATGCCGAACTCTATGCCCACTCTGGCGAAAAACCAGGCGTCGCTCGTATTAGCGGCTAGCTTCGCCCTCTGGGCCTCCAGAAGCCTCAGTTGCTCCGTGGAGTACCGCGAGTTGTCCCCGCCCATCAAAACCTCTATGTACTCCTTCAGGTGCAGCCACCCCTCAGGCCCCAGCCGCTCCTCAAACGCCTTGTCCACCGTCTCCCCAACCCAGTCCACCAGCCTCCTCAGCCCCTCCCTCCAGGGCGCGGGCCCGTCGCAACCGCAGTCTCTGCTCCACCTCCCCAGCCCGTGGGGACAGCTCCAAGAGGTCCGCTCCACTATCTCCACCTCGCCCCGGTACCCCCTCTCATACAGCCTGCCGAAGTTCGCCAGCTCATCCCTGTGATGAGCGATAAACTGCGCCAGCATCTTCTCGGCGCCTTTCTGGTGATGACCAAACGTCTCGCCATCGAGGGCCACTACCACATCTCCCGAGGCCCCCCTTAACGCCTCCACAAATTTTTCGAAGCCGCCGAAGGCCAAGGCGTCTGAAAGCCCCTCGTCCCGCACGAAGGCCGCTATGCTTCTGCCGCTGGGCAGAACCACCTTGTAGGGCCCCCCGGCCCTCCTACCCTTGACCTGGCTCTGGGTGAGGACGGTATACGCTATGCCGTTGTCGGCAAGCACCTCAAGCGTCTCGAGGTCAACCGCCATCTCCGGGAGCCACATGCCCTC
>JAVVGH010000049.1:0-6661 GCA_032249215.1 Pyrobaculum sp. | reverse complement strand
GGCGCTTGTGCTCTACAAGGCGCTTGTGAAAAACGCCGGGGCTTATGGAGAGTGGGCCGAGCTGTTTGAATGGGGGAGGGGTCTGGTTAAGGAGCGTGAATTCACCGTAAAAGCCGAGGAGGTGAAGAGACTCCGCGAGACGCAGAGGAGGCTTGAGAAGGCCGCGGAACAGGTGAGGAAGGAGCTGAACACCGTGTTGACGCTGTACTCGCAGGTCGGCCTCTATAAAGAGCCCGACCTCGTCAACAAGCTCAGGTCACTCCTGGAGGTGGATGTAAAGAAGGCGGAGGGGCTGGCGGAGGCGAGAAGCGACGAGCTCTCTATGCTCAGAGACGCCGGCATGGGGACTAAGGCCTACGCCGCCCTGCTCTCCATAGCCAGAGGCGGGGTGTACGGACACGCAACAATATTGCTCGCCAGGAAGGGGGCTCTGGCCGACGTAGTGTTGTTAACACCGAGGGGCGCCTACAACAAGGCCAAGAGGGTCGCCAGAGGGCGCGGGGAGGCTGTGGACCCGTCCTATTCGCACAAAGAGGCCACAGGCTGGGAGGACAGGGCCGCCTCTGCGCTTCTGCGCTACCTCCTGGGCAGATCTGAGGGGGCGGATCTCAAGTTTAGACGCGCCGAGGGGAGATTCGAGGTGTTTAAGGCATACGGCGGAGTTGAGGCGCGTGTAGATGTGCTGATGGTGGAGGGACAGCCGCGCTCTAAGGCCGGCGAGGAGGAGTTGAGACGTTTCGTGGAGGAAGCGAGGAGGAAGGCGCCAGATCTCTCGGGGATTGACAAGGCACCGCAACTCGTGGAGTGGCACGCCACAGACGTGTCGTTCGACAAAAGGCAGATAGAGGCCACCACCGCCCATCTTTGGCAGGCGGCTTGGTACATCGCCCTCTTCGGCGAGCCGGAGTCGAGCAGGGGTGGGGCCAACGTCACAAAGGAGGGCATCAAGCTCAACGCCACTATGTACTGGCCTCGCGAGAGGGAGGACCAGGTCTTGAGGGAGAGCAGATGGCTGGAGTACCTGCTGGGCCGGCGCGTGGAGAGCTGGCGGGAGCTGGTAGACGCCGTAGACTGGAGCTGGGTCCTGGAGAGGGTCGAGGAGCTGACCGACGAGCTGAAGCCCTGGATAGGCCCCGAGAAGGTGAGCGACGCGGAGAGGGAGGGGTTGGTGAGGAGGATGTTGGGCGAGTTGGCGCTCCTCACCCACTTCGCCGAGACGAGGAGGGGGGTGGACGACGGCAGGTGGCGTGAGGAGAGGGCCAAGAGGCTGGCGGAAGCGGTGGAGGCGCTGAGCGGCGGGAGGATAAAGGGCGAGTACGCAGATAGACTGGCCAAGCTGATTATCTACTACACCGAGGGGCAAAAGAAATATGTAGAAAAGAGCATCGACAAGCTGGCGGGGGAGCTAGCCGGAGTCTCTAGGGAGGAGGTTTGGGACATCGTCAAGTTCGTCCTAAGCGATATGTACTGCCTCGCGAGGGACTGCGCGAGGGATGAGGCGGTGAGGAAGTTCGTCGCCCCAGCCCTTGAGCTTATCATGCTGGACAAGGCGGTGGGGGGCGGATTTAACAAAGAAGAAGCTCTGCTTCGCTTCGGCGAGATGTACGTCACGGCGATTGCGGGTGACGGCACGGTAGGGCCGGATGTGGTTAAGCTGGTCGTCGGGGGTGAGCTTGGCGGAGGCGCCGCGCTTCTCCGCCTAGCCGCGTTGCATCTGCTCAACCAGCTTCTGCCTAAGGAGTTGGCCTTTAACGTGCGGGTATATGTGGAGAGGAACAGATATTACATAGCCGCAACCGGCGGAGACGCGGCGAGACTTAAGCGCCTCCTCGCCGTCTCTGCACCCTCGGCCGGCGGAAGGTATTTGAGCCCAAAGTTCGATGAGTTTGTGGAGGAGGCCCGGGTGGAGGTGCGGTTCGGCGGCGTAAGGCTGACTAAGAAAGGCCGCGTCGCCGCCGATTTGACCATTTCGGAGGGCGGCATCGCCGTCAAGTACAACGTCTATCTGCGGGACGACATCCTGCTCCAATTCCACTCGTCGGACCGGAGCCGCGTAGAGCTTGCGGCCCGCCTGCTGAGGCTTGTGGGCGTCGGCGCAGAAGTGAGGAAGGTGGGCAGCAGAGGCGTATGGCAAGTCTGGGCAACCACCAACAGGCTTGCGGCCGGGCGCAAAGAGCTTAGAGACGCCCTCGTCGAGATTGTTAGGGCGGCCATGGAGAGCGGCTGGGTGGACGCCGATAGGGCGGAGAGCTGGCTGGAGGAGCTGAAGAGAGGGCGTGTGTTGAGGGAGGGCTGGCCGAAGTACCACGTGGGGCTGTCCAATAGCGGCGCGCTTGAGGTCAGATATCGCTCCACCAACCCAGACAACATAGGGCGCCAAGCACAGTGGCTTAGGGACATGGGCCTCGTGGAGGGCGTCCACTTCACAGTCAAGATGCCGGAGGGCGGCAGGAGGGGCTACGTGAATATCCTTAGGGAGGGTTTGGCCTACGCCGCATGGCTATCTGTACACGGCGAGGGGGAACGGCAGAGACTAGCAGCTGAGTTTGTAGAGTATATACTCCAGAGGGCCGAGAATGAGGGCGGAGATGTTTACAGGAAGGCCTTGGAGGTGGTGGAGGAGGGGAGGGCTAGGGGTTCCCTGACGGTAAAGGGCTTGGAGAAGAAGGTCGAGGTGGGAGGCAGAGAGCATGTGGTGGAGGTAATAGACGGAGATGCCGAGCTTGAGGAGGACAGAGGCGGCAGAAAGTTGCTTAGGATTAGGATAACGGCGGAGGTGGACGGCGTGAGGAGCGACTACGTGATGACATACGGCAGATACGGCAGAGGCAACGCCGCCTTGGGCTTCGCCACGGCTAGAGCCGATGCTCCCGGCGGCATGGAGGCAGACGCGGAGAGGTTCTCCGCCGCAGTAAAGGCCCTGACGGGGAGGGAGCCGAAGGTGTACCGGAGGAGCGATGGCTCCATAATTGTAAAGTGCGACAGGGAGCACCTAGACGGCTTTAAGCGCTTCGCCGAGCTCGCAGACGCCATAGAGAGGTGGCTAGAGGAGACCGCTCGGCGAGCCTAACGCGCCGTCTCTCTATTCACCACCAGTATATATACCGGCTATATTAACTAAACGCATGGCCGTTGCCGTCGTGGCTGAAAGCCAGACCCCCGACGAGCCCACGCGCGACATATACTTCGAGGTCAAGAAGAGGGGGCTCCCAGTGCGGTATATACCAATACAGAGGCTTTCGGTTAAGATCACGGGGGGCGGGGCCGTGGTGGAGACCAGGAGAGGCCCCCTGGAGGCGTCTGTGGTGGTCATACGGGGCTTGGGCTACGTCATAGACTCCAACACGTTGATGAGGAGGGTCTCCGTGTTGAGGATCCTGGAGAGGGAGGGCAAGGTCGCGATAAATCCTGTCGACGCTCTGCTGAACTGCCGCAACAAGCTGGAGACCATATACCTCCTCGCTAAGGCCGGCCTGCCGGTGCCGCCAACCGTCGTCACAGAGGACCTATACCAGGGATACGTGGCTACCAAGGAGATGGGTAAGGTGGTTCTGAAGCCGATACAGGGCAGCAGGGGGTTTGGCGCGATGATGTTTGAAGACCCCGAACAAGCCTTCCAGGTCATGAGGACGCTACTAATTACGAGGAACCCCCTCTACATACAGAAATACATCGAGAAGCCCAACCGAGACATAAGGATCATCGTGGTCGACAGAAGACCCATCGGTTGCATGTACAGAGTGTCGACAAGCTGGAAGACCAACATAGCCCAAGGCGCCACGGGCGTCCCGTGCAAAATCACACCGGAGCTTGAGGAGATAGCCGTCAAGGCTACTGAAACCCTCGGCCTCGTATACTCCGGCGTAGATATAGGCGAGGGCAGGGAGGGATACGTGGTGTTTGAAGTCAACGCCAGCCCAGACTGGCGCGGCTTCAAGCAGGCAACCGGCATAAACCCAGCCACGTATCTCGCCGACTACATACACCGCGTCGCGAAGATATAAAAACTCCGCCGAACCCCCCTACGTGACCAAGTGGGTGTTGAAATGTACAGCATGCGGCGAGGAGCGGGAGTTCGAGGCAGGTTTCAACCTCGCCCTATTCGGCGGCAGGCTGTATCTATACTGCCGCAGGTGCAAAACAAATAGAGAACACGTTATTCTGGGCTGCGCCGAGCCTGAGGACCTCTGCCCCACCTCCGGCGTAGATGTTATAGACTGAAAAAATTAGGGGTAACCCCTGAAGACCGCCTCCTTCAGAAGCCTCGCCAAGTGGGGGGCGCAACACTGCAACTTCTCCACCGCGGTGTCTACGTCGTCGTGTGGGGATATGCCGTATCTCTGGAACATGTAGGCGTGGGGGCCCATCACCGCCTGAAGCGTGGGCATGTATACTGTGTGCATCCACTTTAAAAAATGCTCCGTAGCGCCGAGCTCTAGCAGACCAGCCTCAGCTGGATTATGCTACTGGTTATTAGGTGGCTGAGGGCGTTTATGCTACCCAGCGTGTTTAGGATTTTGCCGAGCTCCTCGGCCTCGGACTCCTCCAGCTTGTCCAGGAGGCGCTTCGCCTCTAGGCGCTCCCTCTTCTTCTCCAGCTCCGCCTTGAGCTGGGCGAGGGACTGCCCCACTGAGGCAATGCTTTTCTCCATGTCTATACAAGCCGCCCTGAGCCTCTTCTCCCTTTCCTGGAGGCGCTTGACCTGTTCGTTGTAGACGTCCATGCCTATTACGCCCTTGAGGAGGGCCTCCTCAAGCTTGTGGTAGGACTTATCCAGCTCGTTTCTAGACTTCTTAAGCTCCTCAATCATCCTCCCCACCTCTCTCACCTTCACCTCGAAGAACTTGGGCAGAGCCGCCACGTCGAGGTCAACGTACTCCCTCGTTATCCTGACCCTTATGTTGGAGGTGTCTAGGTAGTAGCTCTGCCCGTTGGCATCTTTTATCTCAACGGAGACGAGCTTCTTCCTCTTCACGTCGAACTCGCCCTTCTCCGCCACGCCGATTAACAACACCCCTCCGATGTACACCGGCTTGCCCCTCACCGTAGGCAACTTAGCCTCCTTCTTCTCCTGCCTCGCCACCGCCGAGAAAAACCTCCAAATCACGGCTCACCTACAGGCCGTATTAAAACCACATGGTTTAAGATACTTAATACCTGAAAATTTCCATGGACCTCGAGGAGCTGAGCCGCGAAATCCTTACATGCGCCAAATGCCCCCTCCACAGACACCGGAAAAACGCCGTGCCGGGGGAGGGCTCCATGAAGCTGGGGATTATGATAGTGGGGGAGGCGCCGGGGGCCTCTGAAGACGAGGCGGGGCGGCCCTTCGTCGGGGCCGCCGGACAGCTTCTCACGGAGGCCTTGGCGCGGCTAGGCGTCTCCAGGGGGGATGTGTACATAACCAACGTGGTGAAGTGCAGGCCGCCTAACAACAGAACGCCGACGCGGGAGGAGGTGGAGGCCTGCCTCCCCTACCTCCTCCGCCAAATTGCCTTGTTGAGGCCGAGGAGGATCATCGCATTGGGCCTCGTCGGCGCGCGGACCCTCCTCTCGCTTATGGGGAAGAGGGTGCAGAAGATGGGAGAGGTGAGGGGGAGGTGCTTCCGAGGCCGCATCGCGGGCGTTGAGGCGGAGGTTTGCACAACGTATCACCCCGCCGCCGTGTTGAGGAATCCTAAGCTTAGGGATGTGTTTGTCGGCGATTTGGCGGCGTTTGTCGGCGGCGGGTTGGAGCGGTATTTCTAAATTTATATTGGGGTTTCTACTCGTGGCTTTTAACTGCTTTAGGCGCGGTTGCGACGCGGCTGACCACCTGAAGGAGTTTGAGTACTGCAACAGCAATTTCGGCATCGACAGGGTCAGGAAGGCGCTGGTTGAGCTGTCTCCGGAGCACATGGCCGTGTTGCAGAGGATTAGGCTGAACTGGCTCAACACCAAGAACCCCGTGTATATGTTTCTGTCGGGAAGCGTCGTGGTGAACTGCGTCTGGGGGGACGAGACCTTGTGTAAGCACCTGGAGGCGATCAGGTCGGCGGGGGCCGCGGAGAGGGCGGGCGCCGCCTACTACCTCCCCTACACCCTGCTGTCTGACGAGGTGGTGGAGAACCTGCCCCTGCCGGAGGTGGCCGAGGAGGAGTATGAAATAAAGAAGTTCTACGTGGTTAGTCTGCGGGGGGTCGCCGGGGAGGCAGACGCGGTGGAGGCGTTGGCGAAGTTTTTCGAGGTTGCACCTGTGTTTTTGGGGCGTCGGGCCGTCAAGGTGGTGAGGCGTGTCCCACACATCATGCAGTTGGCCAACAGATACACAGACAGGATAGACATATTGCTGAAATTGGCAGACGGCTCCTTGACTGGGGTGGGCTATGTAGACGTGACCAAGACCTACCACCTGGGCTTCTCCATGGCTAAGAGCTTCCTCCTCTATGGGCTTGACCGCGTGGTGGTGCTACACCCCTACGTAGACCAGGGCTTCCACAGAGAGGTGGCGAATAGGCTTAAAAACAGGTGGGACATCTCCGAGGTGGGCTACGCCGCCTTGAATCCGATGGAGGAAGAGTTATATTTCTACAAACTGCCGAGGGTAAACCGCTACTTGAAGATGAGCATCTCCGCGCAGAAATACTCCTCTTTGATTAGGAGCTACATTGAGTCTCTATGA
>JAVVGH010000048.1:0-6803 GCA_032249215.1 Pyrobaculum sp. | reverse complement strand
CCGACAGACACGCCAACGCCGTAGACTTCAGAAGGCTCCAAGGCCCAGAGGTGGTATTCAAACACGCCACGGGCTTCCTCGCAGTTGTGAAGGCTGAAAGCGCCGAAGCCGCCGCCAGACAAGCCCTAGCCCAGCTCCATGCATGACGAGATATTCGCCGACCTAGCCGGCCTGGACCTCGGCGAAGCAGTGGCGGAAATAGGCGCAGGCCACGGCACAACCACGCATTGGCTCCTAGCCCGCGGCCACAGGGTGTGCGCCATAGACATAGATCCAGCCGCCGTGGCCCACCTAAAAACCGCCTTCAGACACTTCGTAGAGGCCGGGCTCCTCAAGGTGATACACGCCCCCGCCGAGGCGCTTCCGCTGGGCGACGGCGAATGCGACTCCGCCGTGTCGGTGGCCGCCCTCCACCACATACGCCACGTGGAACAAGCCCTCCGTGAGATGGAGCGAGTCGCCAAGAGGCTTGTGGCCATATACGACTGGACCCCTGAGTCCGCCGGCTACACGAACCCACACAGCCCCCAAGAGCTCAGGCAGAAAATGGAGGAGGCTCTCTCCGTCGCCCAGCACCTAGGCTACCAAATTAGCCGCCGCAAGCTCTGGTACAGACTACTGAAAATCCGCCAGTGACTGCGAGAAAGGGAGGTACCCGTCTAGCTGAAAAGCACTTATGGTGTCTGCGGAGAGGCTGGGTTGACGTTTTTATGAGAGCTCAGGCCGCTGCTTCAACAGCAGGCGGGTCTAGAGCATAAATTTAATAGACCCCCCTACCTCATGCATATGCGTCTTCTGCTGTGGGTCTTGTTGCTGGGGGTGCTGGTGTTTGCAGTTAGCCCCATCAGGCTTGAGGTCAGCACGGTGTTGGTTTCGCCGGTGAACACAACGAAAATAGTGGACTACGTCAAGTCGGCTAAGAAGGCTGTGTATATGGAGGTGTACGTCTTCACCTATAAGCCGCTGGCGGATGCGCTTGTGGATGCGGCTAGGCGGGGGGTGGACGTCTACGTGGTTCTGTCGGCTAAGGTCTACGGCGGGGTTCCCCAGCAGGCCAGAGACATAGCGAAGTACCTCGAGGACAACGGGGTGAAGGTGAGGTGGAACGGGGATTTCCCCAACGTCCACACGAAGCTGTACGTCATCGACAACGAGACTGTGATAATCGGCAACATAAACCCAACCACCTCCGGCTTCAGGAATAACAAAGGCGTTATGCTGGTGATTAGAAACGCAACGCTGGCGCGCCAGCTGGCGGCCATAGTGCTGAACGACTTCCACGGGCGGTACCCCCGCTACAACTTCCCCGGCGTCTTGGTATCCCCCATAAATTCCCAGGAGGGGCTGGAGTGGATCCTCACGCAGAAGGGCGACCTCTACATCGCCATGGAGCAGATCTACATGGACTCAGGTCTCGTTCCGTACATCCTGCAGTACCCTAGGTACTTCGCCGTGGTTGCCAGGACAGACGCCGACATAAAAGCCGCGACTGACCAGGACTTGGTGGCGAAGATCATCGTGGTGGGGCCCTACCTCTACGTGGGCTCCATCAACATCGGCTACTACTCCATACAACGCAACAGGGAGGTAGGCCTCCTGATATACAACCCGCAACTGGCCGACCGCCTAAGGGCGCTGATCCTCCGGTGGTACACGGAGGCAGGCGGCGAGGTGCCGACGCAGACCACGGCCACATCGCCGGCCCAGCCCGCGGCCACCACGACGGCTGGGTGGGTCACCGTGGCCAAATCGGGGGGAGGCGGGATACCCCTCTGGCACGTCTTGGCTTGGCTGGTGGTGATCATCCTCGCCGCGTTGTTCGTCATCTGGATGAACAGGAGGCGGCCTTAAACACCACATATTTTTTAAGGCGGTGCGCTACTGGTCTTGTGAAGATGGAACATTACCTGGTGCTGGAGGCTATTGATGCCGGTGAGGCGCCCGAGGAAATCGCGCGGCTTCTGGACCTGGAGCCCCACGACGTCTACGCCGTGATTCGGCTTCTGGAGGAGAAGAGGCTCGTGGAGAGGAGACCCACCTTCTTCGGGGAGCGATACGTCTTGACCGAGGCGGGGCGGAGACAGCTGGAGGAATGGCGCCGGGAGGTGCTGGGGAGGGCAGAGGAGGCCGCGCGGCTGAGGAGAGAGGGAAGGGAGCACGAGGCGCAGAGCCTCATAGACCAACTCCTCCCAGCGCTACCCGTCTTGGTGGCCCTAGGCGTGTTGTCCCTCGCCCTATGGAAGCTCCTAACTAGCCACCTACCTGTGGGCGAAGACAAGTAGACCGCGCCACGCCGGCGGCGACAGATCAAAGCAACGCCTCCGGCGTTGAGGTGCCGAGCCTCACCCTGGCTGGGTCCTCTCCAAACCCCACCGCCTCTATTATGGCGCGGGCCTGTTCCTTGGTCCTTATCCCCCCCGCCATCTTGACGCCCAGTTTGTAGCCTCTCTCCCTTACGTATCTGGCGATGGCGGCGGCGCGCTCCGGCGTGGAGTGCACTGGGTTGCCCAGTTGCCTCGCGTAGGCCTCCTCGGCGAAGCCCGTGGAGCTCTTTATGAAGTGGGCCCCCGACTCAGCCACGAGGTCGTACACCCTGTGCCGCTCCTCGTCGGTGAGGTAGGGCTCCTCCACTATGACCTTTACCACCCTGCCGCCGGCGGCCCCCACCACGCTGATTAGATCACGCCGCACCTCCGCCCACCTCCTAGACTTGACGAGGCCTATGGGCGCCACCACGTCCAGCTCCTCGGCCCAGTCGGCTAGCCAACTCACCAACTTGACCCGGAGGGGGGTCGGCATGGCGCCGAAGGGGAAGTCCACCACCGCGCACAGCTTAACCCGCCGCAAGACGTCTCTTACATACGGCACGTAGAGGGGGTTTACGCAGAAAGAAGCCACACCGAGTTTCTCCGCCTTCTCTGCGCCTAGTCTCACCTCCTCTAGAGTTAGATACGGCTTTAGGAGGGCGTAGTCCACGAGGTGAAGCATAGAGAGAGTTAGTGATATAAAAAAGTGTGTTGTCTCCGGTATGGAGCGCGTGAGGGCCCACCTCTTCGTTAGGGGGAAGGTGCAGGGGGTCTTCTTCCGCCGCGCCATGAAAGACGTGGCTACCCACTACGGCGTCGCGGGGTGGGTCCGCAACAGGTCAGACGGGAGGACCGTAGAGGCCGTGCTCGAGGGGCCTCGCGACGCCGTGGAGAAGGTGATAGAGTGGGCGAAGGTGGGGCCCCCCGGCGCGAGGGTGGAGGCTGTGGAGGTCCAGTGGGAGGAGTACAGAGGCGAGTTTCAAGACTTCCGCATTCTGCCCACGGAGTGACGAAGCCCGCCGTCTGCCGCAGAAACCGGCGCCACGCCGCGCGCTGAGAAGCGGCCCTAGGGAGATCGGCAGGGCCTCCCGGAGGCGGCGACTTCTTCTAAATGTAGCCTAAGCGCCGTGGGGGTTTCGCGGTAGTAGACCCCGGTCTCTATGTTCCTAAGGAGGCTGGTCTTGACTAGATTCGCGCTGGTGACGACGGCCGAGGCCCCCGCCACGGCTTTTGTGTGTAGCTTGTCGTAGCACAGAACCTCTCCGCGTTGCGCCAACAGTTCCAACGCCTTGGCGTGCCGCGCCTCTCTAGGCGGCCTCGACACCACCACCGCCTTGTCTCTGAGGAGGTGCGTCAACGCCTCCGCGACCTCTCTATCTATCCATGGAGACACCAGGTGGACCATGCCGCCGGAGGCCGCCGCGGCGGCCACGGCCGCGAGCACCACGGGGCTGTTGGGGCCGGTCCTCACCACCTCCACAGACTCCGTCTCTAGCAACTCCTCCGCTAGCTCCGTCAAAGCCATTGTCCTCCTGTCGCCTTTGAGAAGCCCCGCCTCGGAGCCGAGCCTAAGCAGAACGGCCTCTATAACGTGTCTATTGTAAGGCTTCTTGACGGGCCTCCGTAGTCCCGCCAGCCTCAACGCCGGGAGGTACCTCTTGGTCACCTCCAGCATCCTGCCTCCCAGCCTCTCCTCCACCTCATCGAGGGAGGCCTCCCCGCCTTTGTCGGCTAGGAAGCGGAGGAGCAACCTCATGGGGGTCCACCGGGCCAGCCGGACGGCGAGGAGAGAGACGTCGCCATCTGCCACGCGGAGGAGCTGAGGAGTAGCGCGGTACGTCAAGCCTCTCTCTAGAGACGCCACGGCGAGCCCCAGGTGCCACAGAAGATCCGCAGTCCGCCTCTCTTCCTCGGCCATCTCCGCCCGCGGCACGCCTCTGCTTATCTTCTCAGCCGTCTGCCTGACTAGGCGGAAGTCGGCGTATGCGACGTTCCGCGCCTCCACGTAGGCGCGGAGAAACTCAAAATCAGACACGCCCCCCTCGCTTCAGTTGCTTAAAAAATATTCGACGCCGCTACGGAACATTTTTTAAAATGGATGTACGGCATACACATGGCGGCGGTGATCCAAATCCTGGGCCCCCACGCCCACTGCCTCAGGGGATACGGGGTTAACCCGGAGGAGGACGCATCCACAGCAGTCGACAAGCTCAACGCCAAGGCGCCGCACCTAGCGGCGCTCCTCAGAGAGATAGCGCAGATCGCCTCGTTGCAGTAATAAACAGTTTTTGAACAAGCCCCTCCGCGTCTAGCCGCGGCGGCTGGGATGGCGCCCGCGGCTTCGGCTGATGCACAGCGGCTGCTGAGTAACTTTTATAAATGTGGGAGGTGTAGATGCTGGGCTCGACGGCCGTGTCTGCGGCAGAATGAAGGGCCCGCCCGCGGCCGAGTCTACACCTTCTCCGCCTGTAGCTTCATCCCGCCTTCCAGCCAGCCCTCTGGGAAGTACCAGTCCTTAACGACGCGGAAGCCGCACAGCGTGAGCAACCTGCCGAGTCTAGTCTCGCGCGGCGGGACGCCGCGGCGGAGGGCGGCGAAGGTGTCCGGGTCATCCACGTACTCCACATACAGCGTGTCGCCGGGCTCCATGAAGCGGTGCAAGACGCAGTATACATGCCCCTCCCAGGGGCCCCCCACGAAGCGGGGGCTTATGTTGAAGACCTCAGCCCAGGGCTTGTAGTAAGGCGGCCTCCCGGTGAAGATCTTTATGTGGCAGAGGTGGACGCCGCCCAGCTTGACCTCGACGTTGAACTCCTCTTTAAACCTGCCCCTCTTAAAAACCGCCTCCAGCGGGGCGAAGGCCTGCGGAGTCAGCTGGCTAAGCACTTACGGCGACAAGCTTCTTCTTGCCTTGCTTAACCTCTAGGTACATCTCGTAGAGGACCTCGGCGATGTGGGGGCCGGCGGCCTCGGCCACCACATGCATCGCCTCCTCCTCCTCGACGTTGTCAAGGGTGAGGCCCAGCCTCTTTAGGCTGTACTGGAGGTAAAACTTGAGGGGGTCGTCGAGGCTGTTTAGGAAGTCCTTAAACCTCATGGGGGTATTGAAGGCGCTGTTATTAATATATTACCGCTGAAATGCGGCGGGTTCCCCGAAACTATTCCCTGGTGAACCGCCTGATGAGGATAGGGGCGAGGACTCCTAGGGCTATGGCCAGCACCGAGGTCACCAGATCCCTCGCAAATATGACCGGGTCTTGGGAGGGGGCGGAGATGGTGCTTATGAGGAAGAGGAGGCCCAGGACAACCGCGACGGCGCTGAGGCCGTATACCAGCGGCTTAGTGTTCATGACTGGGGAAAAGTGGAGGTATTTAATTATTCGCCGCCTCCCCCTCGTCGCTGGTGAACTTCCTGTGGAGGAGAGGCGCCGCCACGCCGGCGGAGACCGCGGCCAGCGAGAGGCCGAGGTCTCTGGCTAGTATCCACAAGTCCAGCGACGGGTTGCTGAGGGTCGAGACGAGGAAGAGGCCGCCTAGGGCCAGCGCCAGAAAGCTGAGGGCGAGGACAACACCTGTCTTCATGTGGTAAGCATGTGCTGTAATATATAAGAGCTGTGGGCAGTATCTAGGTATTAGGAAATAGATTTATAAAGAGGGCTGTTCCGTGTGGCGATGGGGAAATCGACTTCGTCTACGACGTCGCCCGGCTTGACGAGAAGCTTCTCCTAAACGCACTTAGGGAGCTGGGGGCCTCTGTCCGTCTCGTAAACGCGGAGGAGCTCGTCGCCCCGGAGGGCCTCGGCCGCGTCGGCGTCATAAGGCTGGCGGCGAGATCCCGCGTGGTGCCGGCGGCGTATACCTACGAGGCCAACGGCGGCTTGTCGATAAACAGCGCCCAGTCGCTGGTGCTGAGCCACGACAAGTACCTCACCTACCTAAAGCTCAGAGAAGCCGGCGTCCCAACCCCCCGGTCCTTCCTAGTCTTCGGCCTGGAGGCGGCCAGGGCTGTCGCGGAGAAGCTGACGTACCCCATCATCGTGAAGCCGACGGACGGATCCTGGGGCAGATTCGTCAGCCTCGTCAAGTCGCCGGAGGATCTGGAGATCCTCATCGCCCACAGGCAGGCCATGGAGAGCGACATGCACATCTACCTCGTCCAGGAATACATAAACAAGCCGGGCCGCGACATCCGCGTCACGGTGGTGGGAGACCGGGCCGTGGCGGCCATATACCGCATCAGCCCCGGCGACTGGCGCACCAACACGGCCCGCGGCGGGAGGGCAGAGCCCGTAAAGATAGACCCCGAGCTGGAGGATGTCGCCGTAAAAGCCAGCAAGGCCGTGGGGACCCACTACTCCGGCGTCGACGTGGCGGAGTCCGACAGGGGCTACGTCGTCATAGAGGTCAACGGGGTGCCGGAGTTCAAAAACGTCCAGAGAGTCACCGGGGTAAACGTAGCCGCGGAAATCGCCAAGCTCATTATAGAACTCGCCAAGA
>JAVVGH010000047.1:0-6824 GCA_032249215.1 Pyrobaculum sp. | reverse complement strand
TAAAGTTTATAAGGCAACTGCATCTAGCCGCCATGCCTACATGCACACGGTGGGAGCGTTTAGTATCTTGGGCAGAGAAGGAGGGAAACAGCCACAAGGCTTTGGAGTTTAAGGAAAAGCTCGTGGAGTGCATAATCTACACCGCACAGGAGAAGATCAGAAAGGGCAAGCTCCGAGAGGCTGAGGAGTTGTTGAAATACGGCAAAGACGTGGCTAAGAGGCTGGGCATCGAAGAGCTGAGCTTCTACATCTCCCTCTTGGAGAAGGAAATAGCCGAGGTGAGGGAGAGGAGGAAGGCCCAGACTCAGGCCAGGTAGACCGCGTCGACCACTTTTCTGAGCCTTGCGATCTTCCTGTCTCCTCCGCTTACCACGGCGTAGCGGCCCAGCCCAACGGCTAGGAGGTCGACGGTGACGCCCCCGATCTCCTTCCCCACCAGCACTAGGTAGCCCCTGTCGCGGAAGTGTTTCCAGTAGTAGTAGACTCTCCTGTATCTCCTGTTGACGGTGGCCGTGATGGGCGTGCTTTCTTCTATCAGCTTAGAGAGGTTTGCCGGCACGTGTAGGTAGTAATACGGCGGCTTATCCATCTTCACCACGTCTGCCAAGACGCCCTCCACCTCCTTAGTCGTCGTGATCTGGACTACGCTTTCCATAAGTTTCCTGGTCTTGGCCGCTATGTATTGGGACCTCCTCTTGCAGTCGAAAATAGGCACCACGGGGGTGTAGATCCCCTCCCCCCGCACAGCCGCGGGGAACGTGGAGCCGAACAACTCTACGAACTCCACGCGGTAGCCGAGGCGCTCCACGGTCTCGGCCGTGAGGAAGGGGGCCGCCTTTCTTATCATGCCGCGTCCCGGCCTGTATTTGGCAAGGTTGGCCCTATGTATCTGCTGGAGCCAGGGGGCGAGGAAGCCGACGACGGTTTCCACGTCTAGACCCTCCTCCATCTTTCTGAGTACCTCCCTCTCCAGCCACTTAGGCGAGTCTTCGACTCCCAGTATCTTCCTTACCGCCTTCTCGATCATTTCTCCGCACAGCTTTAAAACCTAGTTAATAAGCTTATCCATGGAGTTAGCCGTTGTGGGTGGTATGGCGCCTCCTCTGGCGACGCCTCCGCCGTATATCGTGGCTGGGGGGTTTAGAATCGTGGAGCTGGCCGCCCTCGCCCTCTGCGGGGAGGGCAGGGTGGTAATCTACGTGGAGGAAACGGCGAATCTCCCCCTAATTCTTGAGGGTTGCCGGTTTGAAATTCGACGCGGGATCCCGCCGGACGTGCCGAAGATGGATGTGGGGTGCGTCCCCCACCTCCTGCGGAGCCGCAACTTGAGATGCGGCGGACGAAGGGTGGATTTGGGCGGGCGGGAGCTTGCGGTGGAGCCGTTTACCAGCTTGGCCGACTTGATCCAGGTAAACGCCGAAATAATGAGGGAGGCGCTGTCGAGGCTTCGGGAGGTTGGGGTGGAGCTTCTGAAGGGAGAGATGAGGGGCATGGTGAAGGGGGATGTGTACGTCCGGGGGGAGGTTTATGAATATACATACATAGAGGGGCCCGCGGTCGTGGGGCCTGGCTCGGCGGTGCTCCCCTTCACCTATGTGCGTCCAGGCACCGCGCTTTACTACGACGCGAAGATACGCGACGAGGCGAAAAACACCGTTGTCGACGCCTATGCCCGGAAGCAACACGGGGGATACCTCGGCGACTCCTACGTGGCCCCCTTTGTGAACCTCGGCGCGGGGACCACCGTGTCTAACTTGAAGAACACCCTGGGGGCTATAAGGCCCTCCTACTCCGCCAAGAGCTACAGGAAGCTGGGGCCCGTCATCGGCGAGTTCGTAAAGACGGCAATTGGAACTCTGATATATGGGGGGAAGTACGTGGGCCCCCTCTCGCACCTCTACGGAGTTGTGGATAGAGACGTGCCGCCCCTCTCGATATATAGAGGGGGCGAGGCGGCGCCGATGGACAGAGAAAAAGCCAAGGAGTACATAAGGCGCGACCTTGCGCAGTTCGGCCGGGAGGATCTATACAGCTACTACGTGGAGAAGCTAGTCGAGAAGCCGTTGCTTTAGGTGTTCGCGTTCTGCGTGTTGCAGTTGCTCAGTCAACTTGTTGAGGTCGGCGCCGTCGAGCTCCCTCAGCACCTCCTCCACCGCCTCAATAGGCAGTCTGGAGGCGAGGGCGTATAGACCAACCCAGCCGTAGGCCCTCAGAACTTCGGCGGTTCTCCTGATTTCTTCGTATCCCCTCTTCACCTCTCTCTCCAAGTTGTCTGTTCTGACGGACCGCAGAACTCCTATGTTTGTACCGCCGCAACGCGGACACCGTAGTTCCGACACCTCGCCCACGCGTATCATGCCGTACCACCCGCATTCTAGACACGCGGCCAGCATCGTGTAGTTGAGCAGGCGGGCCTTGGTGCTGTCTAGCACAAGCCTCCTGAGCCTCTCCGGTGGGATTATCTCAAGCCTGTGTGAAAGCTTTTCGTAAAGCACCTCGCCCAAGTAGGTGGGCCCCTCTACGTACACCACCGCTATTTCGCCTGTTTTTATCTGCTGTATCACCTCCGCCGTGTGGCTCAGGTCCAGCTCTCTTTCAAGAGTTTCCCTCAGGGCCTCATCGAAGACTGGGGTTCCGCTGAAGGCCTCCACCAGTTTAGACATGCTTACGCTGTAGACGTCTGCCTCCTTGTCCACAGCCCCCATCCTCTTGGCCACGTGGAGGATCCTCCGCTTAAAGGAGCCGGATTTGACGAGGGCGGACCTTATCAGCTCGGCTACTTCGCGGACGTCTAGGGCGGTGAGCCGGCGTATCTGCTCGCCTACAAGCTCGGCGGGCAGAGGCTCCGAGAACTGGATAATTATGCCGTATGGGTCTTGGTGGACCCCCACGGGCTTCTCCAGCAGCTTTATGAGTAGCTCGCCCAGCAACTTCCCCAGCGTGCGGTTAACTTGGGTGCCAAACGCCGCGTGGATGATCACCACGTTGTCTCGAAACTGCTCAATAACCACTGTCTTGTCGTCGGGGACGGGGCCGTTGTGTTTGGCGAGCTCCTCCACCACGAATTTGGCGGTTTCTTCGCTGACGCCGAACTCCTCGGCAGCTGTGCGGGGGTCTGCGCCTTTGTGTATCTTCCTGCGCAGGGCGCCTACTTGTTGAGCCACCTCGAAGGGCACAGGTATCTCCTCCCCCACCCAGCTGGGGATCGCCCCGGTGGGATCCGACACCTCCACCACCTTTATGCTTCTTTCCTCTATTCCCGCGATAAGCCAGGGCCTGCCGCGGAATATGAATTTGATCCCCACGTTTCCGTACTCAGCCACGAAGGACTCGTCTAGCGTCCCGACGAGCTCCCCCGTGTTGGCGTTGATTACGGCGTACTGTCTCTCGTCTGGGATCATAGAAAGCGTTTCGTAGAAGTAGCGGTAGAAGCCGCGGCCCCTCGGCCTCGTCACGGTGTCGCTGTCTTCGAAATACATGGCTAGCCTGGGGTAGAGGTCCTGCATGAACTTGACCACCCTCCTAAGCTCCTCGAGGGTTAGGTCTCTGTATGGATGCGCCTTTTTTATGACGCTGTAGAGCTCCTCCAGCTTCCACCGCGGCTTGAGTAGTAGAAAGGCAACCACCTGGTTGACCAACACGTCGTAGGGCTTGTGCGGGATCTGCGTAGGCTCAATTAAGCCATCCCTCGCCCGCTTCACGATAACCATGGACTCCATCACGTCGTTTACATCCTCGCCGATTATGACGCCCTTCGGCACAGCCGACGACCTGTGGCCGCTTCTGCCAACCCTCTGAAGGAGGCGGGTCACCTGGTGCGGCGAGATGTACTGGATGACGAGGTCGACGTGGCCTATGTCTATGCCCAGCTCGAGGCTCGACGTGGCCACAACGGCCTTCAGCTCACCCCTCTTCAGCCTGTCCTCCACGGATATGCGGACCATCTTGGAGAGAGACGAGTGGTGTACAGCCGCCGGCAGGTCGCTGAAGAGATACGAGAGACGGAAGCCGAGGAGCTCCGCCATGCTCCTGGTGTTGACAAATATAAGCGTGCTCCTGTTCTCCTCCACCAGCTTCTTGATGATACGGAGGCGGGCGACGACGTCGGGGTGGAAGCCCGAGGACTCCGCCAGCTTGTAATCCTCCTGCGTGGGCTCCGGCCTCACCACGTCTAGTTGCATATACCGTGTGAAGTTTACCAGCACGACCTTGAAGGGCCTGTCGTTCCCCACGAGGAACTTGGCCACCTCAACCGGGCTCCCCACCGTGGCTGAAAGCCCAACTATCTGGAAGTCGCGCCCTATGTGGTGTCTCAGTCTCTCCAGCGCTATGCTCAGCTGGACGCCCCTCTTGTCCTCGGCGAGTTCGTGAACCTCGTCAACGACAACCCACCTAAGCTCCTTCAGATGCTCCAACAGGCGGCGGCCCGTCAAAATAGCCTGCAACATCTCGGGGGTAGTTATCAATATGTGCGGCGGCGTCTTGCTCTGCCTCTGCCTGTCGGCCTTATCCGTATCGCCGTGTCTCACATCAACTCGGAAGCCGACCCTCTCGCCCCACCACCTAATCCTGTCGAGGAGGTCCCTGTTGAGCGCCCTAAGCGGAGTTATATACAGCACGTAGATGCCGGGCTTCTCAACCCCCTGCTCAAGCATCTTAGACAAGATGGGCAACATCGCGGCCTCCGTCTTGCCGCTTCCCGTAGGCGCGACGATCAGCACGTTGCGGCCCTCCAGTATCTCAGGTATGGCCATTTTCTGGGGCTCGGTCGGCTCCTCAATCCCCCTCTCCCTCAAGGCCTCTTGAATCAGCGGGTGAAGCAGGTGGAAAGCCACGCAAAACAAAAGGTTTATTAAATTATACTTAAGCGCCGTGTATGTCGAGACCGGCGCTTCTCCTCGCCGCATTGCTCGCGGCGTTTGCGCTGGCGCAGACCCTCATAATCCACGGGCCTTCCGGCAACTTCACGGCCACGGTGAGAAACAACACGCTTACTGCAGACGGCGACAGGTTGCCGCTTCCCAACGTGCGTCTCGGCTGGTACTTCAACGGGTCTTTCACCGTCTTCGGCATCTACTACGGGAACCCGGATTGCAGCCTCGGCACATACCCCAACGCCCCCAGGTTCTACATATCCTGCACCGCGGGGACAGACATGGTTGTGGTGGCGGTGAAAGACCCCAAGGCCAAAATCACCTGCAGAGACAAGAATAAACTCCTCAACCCCGCACAAGCCACGCAACACGTGGAGATCTACAGCACCAAAAGCCTAAGCATTGAGTGTGAATCTGCGTTCTCGGCCGTCGTGTCGACCCCCACTGCGCTGGTCGGCGCGTTGGCGGGGATGACCGTTGCGTCGGCCGTGCTTGTGCTGGCTATGGGGGTTCTACTACTGCGGCGGGCTCTCCTCAAACAGTAACATCAGCGTTTTTTCGGTGACCATGCCGATAACCGCGGTGCCTTCCTCGTTTACAACGGGCACGCCGCCGACGTCGTACTCAAGCATTTTCCTTATTATATCAACGACGGGGTCGTTGGGCTTAGCCAAGAAGATGGGGGCCTTCGCTATGTTTATCGCGTAGGTGTTCACCACCTCCTCTACGGCCCCCTGCTTTATCTTTTCTATCGTGTCGTCTGCCGCGAAGTACTTAAGCACGTCTTTAGCGTGCAACATGGCTATCACCTTCCCCGTCTCGTCCACGATGGGGTACCGTCTGAACTTGTAGATTGTGATGCCCTCCAAGACGTCCATCACGGTGGAGTAGGGGGTTAGGACGTATACAATCCGCGTCATCACGTCGCGCACCCTGTGGGGAAAGTCGAGCTGAGACGCGATTTTCAAAACGTCCCACTCGGTGAATATGCCGACCAGCCTCCCCGCCTCGTCTACTATTGGCATCGAGCCGAAGTTGTGGCGGAGAAACAGCGAGATCACCTCGCTTATGGGAGTGCGGGGACGCGCCGAGACAACGCTCCTGGTGCCCACCTCTATTACGCTCTTCATGTATATATCGCTGTAGAGAGAACCCTCCGAGGTTCTGTCGCTTATCCACGAATAAATGGCGTCAAGTATGTCAAGCATAGTTATGATGCCCACAAGCTTATCGCCGCGTACAATAGGCAACCTTCTTATGTCAAGGCTCACCATGGTCTTCATGGCGTTTACAACCTTCTCTTTCTCCCCCACAGTGACCACGTTCCTAGTGGCAAACTCGTAAACAGGTTTGCTAAACATGTCCACGTAACCCAACACTTCCCATTATTTAAAAATTGCTAGAGATAAGCCACCTGGCAAGCGCCGCGAAGGCCCGGCCCCGGTGCGACACGGCGTTTTTCGCCTCCCCGCCCATCTCGGCGTAGGTCAGGGAGCTCCCCTCGGGGATAAATATGGGGTCGTAGCCAAAGCCCCCGCTACCCCTCGGCTCCTCCGCTATACGGCCGCGGGTCTCCCCCACAAATACGCGGACCTCCCCGCCTAGACACAGGGCAACTGCGCACCTAAACACCGCAGACCTGTCGGCGACGCCCTCCAGCAACTTCAACACGCCCCTGAGCCCGATGGTTCTATAGACATACTCAGCGTAGGGGCCGGGGAAGCCCCCCAGCGCGTCTATGTAAAGCCCTGTGTCCTCAACCACCGCGTAGTCGCCGTAGCGGGGGCACAGGAACTCGGCGGCTTTCCGGGCCACGGCAACCACGTCGTCGTCTTGCACCTCCACCTTCTCCGCTTCTAGCCGCTCCACCGCAATGCCGAAAGGCGCGAGGATGGCCGAAATCTCTGCAAGTTTATGAGGGTTGCCAGTGGCGACCCTGATCTTCTTCAC
>JAVVGH010000046.1:0-6834 GCA_032249215.1 Pyrobaculum sp. | reverse complement strand
GGCGGGAGGGTCTGCGGTATAATTTTTGTTATACTCCTGCCTGTGGTGTTTGTGTGGTGCTTATCTGTGGTTGTGTGGGTGATTTGTGTACTGTGACGTGGCGGGGGTGAAGTATCGCGTGGAGTGTACTCCCTCTTTTCTGCTTACTCTGGCTACTGTGTTGGCTTCTGCAGAAGGCGTCTCCTACATCGACATATACAGGTAGCTTGTTAGGCAGGTTGTGGAAATGCGTTGGTATCGTGAGGCGGCGAGGCGCGTGGGCGAGTTGCTGAAGGAGAAGTGAGGCGTTTCAAAAAATAGAGGAAAAAGGGGGTTTTAGAGGATTCTATGTACTCTTTTGATGTCGTAGAGAAGGCCAGCAGGCCCTTGGGGCGGTGCACTCCTCTAATCTTGTCTTCGTATACCTCATACCTCTTAAACTCCAGCTCCAGCTTGACCTCCTTCACGGCTCCGTTCCGCGCACAGAACGTCTTTAGCTGGTTCAACATGAGGCAGACCTCCGACTCGTCTCTCGCCACGTAGACCTCCACCATGTAGGGGTGGGGGTTAGACACAGGCCTCTGCCTCACCACCTCCACCATCCACGGGAACCTCCGCATAACCTTGGCAATCTCCACAAGCTCTTGTTTGGCGTGGGGAGCCCACGCCCTCACCCACTCCAAGCCGAAGGCCTCCAGCTCCGGCCACTCCCTAAGGAGCTCCTCAACGGTGTCGGGTGTCTTATCCGCCGGCTTAGGCGGCTTCCCATCTCCGCCGCGTCTTTGTGCCTTGAGATTTCTGTTTTTCTTGTGTAGTTGTTTTTAAACTGGCGCATGGGGATGTGGCGTAGACGCGGAAAAGCCGCCTCAGCAAGACTCTCGGCGGCGCTGTATTCGGTGTATCACGGGCTGTATTCAGAGGCCGTTGTTTCCTCCGTCGCCTCGGCTGTGGCGCTGGCAGAGGTGGGCCGGTTTAGGGAGGCTGTTGAGTACGTGCAGAGAGCCGCCAAGGCGCTTTACGAGGCGGCTAGAGAAGTATTCGAGCGGGTTAAGGTCACGGTTCAGCGCCTCGTGGAGCTGTTCGTTGAGGCGGTGGCGAGGGCACTGGCGTGGGTGGATGAGCACAAAGCATACCTCTTCCTGATGACCGCAGTCACAGCTGGGGCAATTACGCTGGCCGCCGCGTTGAACCTGTGGGGCCTCGTGGAGCTGGAGAAGCTGGCCTACACCGCGTCTCTAACGCCGTTTGTACCCGCCGGCGTTAAGGAGTACTCTAGGGAGGAGGCGTTCAACATCTTGAAGAAAGACTCCGACCCATACGGGAAGTTCAAGGAGATTGCCAAGGCGGCCAACGTTGGGAGGGTGAAGTTGGCTGAGCCCTGGGAGTCGCTGAGGAAGTTGATACTGCCGAAGAAGTCTGAGAAGGGGAGGCTTATGAAGGGTAGGGTGTATAGTGAACTTAACGAGGAGAAGAAGAGAGCTCTCTTCTACGCGGCTTTTGTGCTGGAGGAGGCCTTCAGCGTCTACAGGTCTGCGTTGGGAGAGTACGCAAAGGGGCTTAGGGAGGCGGTACGTAGGGAGGAGGTTGGCGAGGGGCCGTTTAAGAAGGTTGTGTACGTGGCGGATCTCGGACAGATAAAGCAACTGGCCAAGAAAGAGGAGGAGGCCTTCGAAAACGCCTTGAGTACTCTCAGGGAGAAGTTGAACGAATACTCAGTCGAGCACGGTCTGGGAGGTCTTCTCGATGTGAATGAAGACGTGGCTAGAAGGCTGGCAGAGGCGAAACAGCTGGAGCTCTCCAGGTTCAGCGGCGTGAGTTTTGGCGTTAAGGCCTATGCTGCTCTTGTTGCCTATAGGGAGTATGCATTGGGCAGGAGAAGCCCCTACGGCGTGGCGGCTTGGCACTGGCTTGAGGTGGGCGGGTCGGCTTGGCTCCTCTACTACGAGCCGATTACGGCGTACAACAAGGCCAAGAAGGCGAAGGTGGTGAGGCCGGCGGCGGTGGAGGAGTTGGTGGCTGAGGCCCTCCGCCGCCTATTCCTAAAGCCAGGCGCCGACCACCTCCACGGCTTTGTCGAGGAGCTCACAAAAGGCGGCAGGCTGGCGCTGGAACTTGAGGAGAAGAAGACTAAGGAGAAGGCCGGGTCTTACGTGTTTAAGCTCTACAACGTGAAGGAGGGCGGCGGGCTCAAGGAGCTGGACATAAGGTTGCGCATTAGGAAGTTGGGAGAGAGCATAGTCTACGCCTTGGAGTTCGACGATATAGAGAGGTGGCAGGGGTTCTTCAAGCAGGAGCTTGAGGCGGCGATGAAGGCGGCTGAAGAGGTTAGGGAGCGTCTGCCTGTGGAGGACCGCTTCCCCTACATGGTTGGCTGGGTTGACTCTGACGTGGCGATAATCAGAAGGAGAAACGAGAGGGTGTTGCGGATGACCACCTCTCATCTGTGGCAGTTGGCGGAGACTCACGCCTTGTTCGGCTGGTCCAAAATCGTAGAGCTCCGCATGACCTTAACTCTTGAGGGGCCGAAGCTGGCGGTTACAGTTAAAACCCCCCTCGAGAGACTTGACAAAGCGATTAGAGAAAGCGCGGAGGGCGGGTGGCTCAAGATGCTGGGCATCAATGCGGGGAGCTGGGATGGGCTGAAGCGGTGGGTCGTGGAGAACTGGGACTTTGTTGTGAGGGCCGCCGTGAGGCGGCTGGGCGAGGAGGTCCGGGGAGAGCTGGAGGCGCTGAGGGATAGGCTGAACGACGACAAAATTGCGAGGGAGGTCGTCGCGCCTGCCCTTCTGCTTATTCAGGCGGAGAGGCTGGGCGTAAACGAGACGACGCTGAGGTACTTCGGCGCGGTGGTCTCCGGCGCAATAGACGGCGACGGGACTGTGTATGCGGCGATGAGGATGGTAGGCTTGACCAGCGGCAAGTATGCAGTCGCTCTGCTCTGGGGGGCCGCCTTGGCGGCATATGGCATTAAGACGAAAGTGGAAAAATCCAGGGAGGTATTTCTTGTAGCCGCGTTCGGCGGTGATGCCGTCAGGCTGGCTGGCCTCTACTTCCGCTACAAGGCTCCTCTGCTTGAGGGGGATGAAAGAATTATCAACCACAAGCTGGCTGAAGCCGTGAAGCTGGCGGCCGAGAGGCTCAGCGTCAGCTGGGAGGGGCTGAGGAGGACTGAGGACAGCCCCGTCGCCGCCGACTTGATCATATCGGCGGACGATATCAAGATCAAGTACAACGTATATCTGCGGAAAGATATCCTGCTTCAATTCCGCTCGACGGACCGGAGCCGTGTGGAGCTTGCGGCCCTCCTTTTAAGACTTGCCGGAGTCAGCGCAGAGGTGCGGAAGGAGGTGGGCGGCAGAGACGTGTGGTGTGTCGTAGCCACCACCGACAAGCTTGCGGTTGGGCACGAGGAGCTCAGAAAAGCCCTCGCCGAGGTCGTTAGGGCGGCCGTCGAGAAGGGGTGGGTGGACGCCAACAAGGCGGAGCGCTGGCTGAAGAAGCTGGAGGAGGGTCTCACGCTGATGGAGGGCTGGCCGAAGTACGAAGTGGGGCCGGCCAAGGCCAAGGGCGTGGTCAGATTCACCTCTACCAACTCTGGCAACATAGAGCGGGAGGCTCAGCGGCTTAAATGGATAGGGCTTAAGGTGGGCGTCCACTTCACAGTGAAGATGCCGAAGGGCGGGAAGGCGGGCTACATCTTGATCTTAAAAGAGGGTTTGGCCTACGCCGCATGGCTCTCCGTATACGGCAAGGATGAACAGCAGAGGAGGCTGGCGGCTGAGTTCGTGAAGCATATACTCCGGAGGGCGGAGAAGAAGGGCAAAGACGTGTACAGAAAGGTCGAGGAGATCGTGAAGGAGGGGATGTCGAGGGGGTTCTCAAAAGCTGGAGGGCTTTGAGAAGAAGGTTGAGGTGAACGGCAAGACATATGTGTAACTGTAGACATTTCCCGCCCCAAGGGGCAGTAAGCAGTTGCAAAAATATTAAGGTGGAGAAACTAACCATTGGCGTGATGACGGTTTTAAGTGCCGTAAAGATGAAGACGAACCCACGAGCTGAGCCTAAGGCCAGTAGAATTTATCTGCCCGAGAAGGCTGTGTAGAAGGCTCCTCCGCGGCCAAGCTATATATCAAGACGTGCTTGGCTAGATGGGGGGACAGGTGTGGCTTAGGGAGAGGCTGTCTAGCCGCCTCCGCAAAGGTAGCCCCGGTCGATGAGAAAGACCTTGTGTGGTGAAAATAAAGAGGTGGCTGTCGGGGGTTAGGCGGGGTGGTTGTTAGCTAGAGTTTTCTAAGGAGCCGTAGCCAAGTGGCGATGGACTCGCCGCCGGCTACGAGTTTGTTTTTAATCAGCCAATACTGTGTGGCGAGTCCTCTGTGGACTAGATACGCGGCGAACATGTTTACCAGAATCTTCGCCTGTCCCCGCCTGATTAGGCCTTTTATGTACTCGCTTGGGTAGTCCCTAGCCACGGGGTTTCCTTTTTCGGCGGCTTCCCGCGCCCTTAGGGCGAGGAGGCTGAGCCCCATCTCTCTAACCCACCGCTCGAACTTGGCCACCTCTTCTCTGTAAGCCTTCGCGATGTCCGTATCGAGTCGCCGTGGAACTTAAAACCCACATCACTCAGACAACACGCGGGTGTGGCTTAATATCTGTTACAATACGCCCAGCCTGCTCAGGAGATCCATCGCGCTGTGTTCCTTCGACAGCTTTACGTATGCCTTCTTCTCGCCGCGTGGAGATATGAGCGTGTTTACCTTCTCCACCTTGACGTTGTAAAGCCTCTGGATCTCGTCTGCGATTTGCTTCTTGGTGGCGGCTCTGTCTACTATTACGGTGATTTTGTTCTCCCTCTCCGCCAGGCGGAGGGCCTTCTCTGTGATCACAAACCGCCTGATCATAGGAACAGCCCCCTGAGCTTCTCCACCGCCGGAACGGTCCAAAGAGTCAGCCTGCCCGGCACGCCGCCTGGCGCGAGCACAAGCATGTTGAGGTTCTCCACGGCGACGACGTCAACGCCGGGGAAGTTCCTGACGGCAGACGCCAGCGGCGCGTCGGCGCTTGACACCACCACCAACACGCTCTTCGGCTCCTTGTACCGCCTCCCGCGCCTCTTGCCCTTCCCAGCCCTAATCTTCAAGCCCTCGGCGGCTCGCTCCACGTCAAGCCACAGACCCAAGGCCTCAAAGAGCCTCCTAGCCTCCTTAGCCCTACTTATCTTCTCCGCGTCGCCCATCACAGCAAGCGGAAGAGACGGCACCTTCTCAACCACGTGGCCCCGCGCAACGACCCACGACTTGTACCCAGTGGCGGCTATGGCAGACCTAATGGCTAGGTTCTTCTCCTTCTTGTTTATCTCCTCGTGAAGCCTCTTCTCCACCCTCGGCGGGTGCGCCCTCCGACCGCCTACTGTGTTAGGTGCGAAACAGCCGCGGGGCCATAGAGAGCCCTTGTGGCGCGGGATTCTTGCGATGCCGAGGCCGACGCCGGGCGACTCACAACTGTGCTCCTTCCCAGCGCCTTCGTACACCCCCTTCGGCTGGAACCTCGCGCTCAACGCGCTTAAATACGCCCGCCTTATGACGTCGGGTCTCACAGCCTCCAAGAAGTGCACCGGCGCGTCTATATCTGCCACATACCCCCCGTCGGGGCTGTACACCTTGACCTTGCTGGGTAGTTGCTCCTCCACTGGCTTGATATATGGGCTGAAATCTAACTGCTTAAACTTCAAGAGCACGTCCATCACGGCGTCCATAATACCCTATTTAAAAACTTTGAGTGCTTGTCCACACCACCTGCGGCTCTGCGGCTGGCGGCGCCTTCTTAGGCGGCCTGACCGGGTACCTAAGCACCACAAGCCTCTTCCGGGCGCCGGGCGCCGAGCCCTGCAGAAGTATATACGGCCCCTTCACCACGCCGTAGTGCAAGAAGCCGGACTTGGGGGTTATCTCCGCGCCGTTTTCGCCGATTTTCAGAACCCGCTTGTTGTACTCCGTACGCTGGTGGAACCCCATCTGGCCCGGCCTCGGCTGGGTGAACATAAGCGCGGGGGCCTGGGGGCCGATGGTGCCAGTGCGCCTATGGCCCTTCCTGTGTTTATGCCAACGCGGCAAGATGGTGACGCCGAACCTCTTTACAACGCCCTGATACCCCTTGCCCTTGGTGATGGCGATCACGTCGACCAGTTGCCCCGGCGTAAAGACGTCTTTAGGCGAGATAGATTTGCCGAGGATAGACTCGGCAAATTTAATCCTCTCGTCTACGCTCGGCACACCGCCTATGGGTATCTCCAAGATCTCAGGCGTCTTCTTGCCCACGCCCGACAGGTGGGGTTGCGTGACCACCAGCGCCCTCACGTCGACAGCCACATCTCTGTACTCCTCCACCTTCTTCAACTGCTTATCCACATCCACCTTCTCGGGCAGGGTCAAAACCCTGGCCAAGTACTTGGGCAACTCCCGGGCCCAGACCTCTGCGACAGACAGCTTATAGCCCGTGGTGGGGTCCAACGTGTAGAGGCGGAACCCCCACACGTAGAGAGGCGGCGCGTCGAGGACGGTCACTGCGCGGACAACCTCCTTGCCATACAGCGGGCTTGTGGGTCTGTCCTCAACCACCACCGCATGCGCCATGCCGGCTTTATACGCGGCGAAGCCCAGCAGAGTAGGCTTGCCTAGGTTCACGTCGGGCCAGGTGCGCACCCTAGGCACTATATCCGCTGCACGCTTCCGCGGATACACGCCCATCGAGCCGCGACGCGGCCTATTGATCTTCAAACCCATGTCCGCGGCGTTACACGTGGTTTAAATAGGTTACTACCACGAGCGTCTGCAGGCAAAACATGCCGCCGACAGG
>JAVVGH010000045.1:0-6840 GCA_032249215.1 Pyrobaculum sp. | reverse complement strand
GTGGCTGGGGGGCAGGTGGTGTCTGTGGAGACTGCGCACGTCTCCGGCGTCTCGTACCTCACCATAGGGGACTACGGGGCCGAGTTTTTGGAATTCCTGGCGTCTACGGGCGCCAAGGTTTCAATCTTCACCACGTCTAACCCCGCCGCGGTGGATCTCGGCGGTGTGTTGACAGTCAGCGACGAGGTGCTGAGGGGGCAGGAGAGGATAGCCAGAGCTTTGCGCGCCTTGGGCGTAAGCGTCACGTTTTCCTGTGCGCCTTATGACTTCATCCTGACTAGGCCCCGCACATTCCATGCCTGGGCGGAGTCCAACGCCATAACCTACATCAACACGTTTAGGGACGCCTGGTCCGACAAGAACCCAGGCCCCCTCGCGTTGCTGGGCGCAATTGCGGGCTTCGTCCCAAGGACCAGCCTCTACACCCTCGAGGGGAGGCGCCCCACCGCGTCTGTGAAGATAGACGTGGGACCCCTAGACTCTTTGGAGGCCGGCATTGTGGGCGCCCTCATAGGAGAGCGTTTGGGCTCCGGCGTGCCGTATTTAAGAGGGGCGTCGTTTATAGATGAAGAGAGTAGGAGGGAGTTCGCGGCGGCTCTCTCCACATATTCCTCCATGGTATTCGCCGTGGTGGAGGGGGTCACGCCGAACTGGAGGGAGTACCTAGCCGTAGCGGAGCTCCGCGACAAGATCGAAATCTCCAGAGACGACGTGGCCGGGTACTTAAAGGATGTGGGGGAGCCCGACGTTGTCTATTTCGGCTGTCCCTTTGCCGACGTGGATACAGTCTTGTGGATCCTCGGCGAGGTGAAGAAGAGGGGGCGCGCCAAGAGGCCCATATATGTGTCGACGTCGCCCGGGGTGTACAAGCAGTTAGGGGATCTGGCGAAAGCCGCGCTTGACCTCAACGTGCATATATTTGCGGGGGCGTGCCTAGTCGTTTCGCCGTTTACCAGAAGATTCAAGCACATAGCGACCAACTCCCTCAAAGCCATTTTCTACATCCCGCGGCTCCACGGGGTCGAGGTCTTTCCCTGCAGAAGAGAACGGTGCATAGAGCTTGCATATGCTTAAAGCGGTCGTAGGCGGCAAGGGGCGGGTCTCCGCGCCTGTCGTGAAGCTGTCATCTCCGGTCTCCTTCCTAGGCGACTTGGACCCTGAGACGGGGAAGCTCGCAGGGTTCGACGTGGCTGGGAGGATCGTGGCATTGCCTTTTGTCAAGGGCTCCACCGTAGGCCCCTATGTTTTGTGGAGCGCGGCGAAGAAAGGCAAGGCGCCGCTGGCTATCGTGGCGGAGAAGCCCGACCTCATGCTTGTAACCGCCTGCGTCCTCGCCGGCGTACCGCTGTTTCAGGGTCGCGTAGACGCTGAGTGTATAAATATAGACCTGGAAACTGGGGAGTATGGGCGTTGCTGATAGGGAGCTCCTAGCTAAACTGGCGCTCCTGATGCTGGAGGAGCTGGCTCTTAGGCGCAACGGCAGAGTCAAGCCGAGTTACTGGAAGACGTACAGACTGGCGGGGTTTTGGCTAGGCAGAGAAACCGCGCGCAGGGTGCTGGAGAGGCTTATTGAGGGAGGTTACGTAAAGATCGACGGGGAATACATCGTTTTGCTGAAGCGTTTTACTCCTCAGAAGTCCCTCCGCGCCGTGTTGAGAGACGCCTACAGTCTCCTCGCCACTGGAGCGCCTCGATGATTTCGTCAGGTATTCCGTGTATGTTTTCTCCGTAGAGGACAGCCCTCCCGGCAAGCCATAGAACCGTGTCGATGTGAAGCGGCGGCACGCCGCTCTCCTCAGCCACGCGGCTCCACACCGCCTGTACGTCTCTCTGCCGCCTCATGGCCTCCGCGGGCGGCATGTCGATGAGGCCCGCGCACCAAGTCAGGTGCGCTACTCTGAAGTCTACGGGTATGGGTATTTCAAAGGGCAACGGCCTGTCTACATTTCTGCTACACATATATGCGTAGTTTAAGATCTTGATGGAGAAGACAAGGGTCTTCTGGTGGGGGTACACGTCTAGAAGAGTGGAAAGCCCCCTCAAAGTGTTCAGTAAATTCTCCAGGTCCGGTGAGTACCTACAAACCTTGGCAACACGCCGCCTCCTCGCCTCAACCCCGATTTTGAGGAAGGGGCTCGTCTCTAGGTAGACCAGGAAGTCTCTACAGACATCTGCAACCCCCCTCTGGGAGAAGTAGCGACCGAAATACTGCCAATGCTCCTCTCCCCTACCGGCGAGTCTGTAGCTCACCAACGCGTTTAACATGGCTAACCTCGCCCCCACCTCCTCGCCGTGTTTCTTAACAACGTCGCATACTGCGACGTACTGGGGGTCTCTCCTCTCAAGTTGCAGTACGGCCCCTATGCCCAGGCGTCTAAAGACCTCAACTACTCCTCTTAATCGCCGCTCTGCGGCCATACTGGACGGGGTTTTTTACTCCGCATCCTAGGTTTGTTGGGCAGAGCCCCCAGGAGTTCATGGTTTCGCAACTGGGCACTGTGTATTGCTTCCTGCCGCCTGTCTGACCCGCGATGTGTTGCACTTGGTAGCGGGTGATCTTTTCGTTGAAGTCGGGGACTGTGCGGAAGAGGTCCACGATTTGGTCTACTTCCCACCCGCGCCAGAGCAGGTAAGTTGTTATGGCGAATCTGGCGGTGTGTGGGAGGTTCTCGCCGTTTTTGAGAGCGTCGAGTACGGCCTTCATACACGGCGGGTCGCCTCCCTTTACTGCTTGTTGAGGCATCTGCAACGGACGCTGGGCATATCTCTTAAACACGTCATCGAGCTGGGACAGGTCCACCGAAGCCGCGACTCTGCCAACTGCCAGCTCGTTGTCTCTGACTATTTGGAAGATGCGTTCCTCATACGCCTCCTCGAGGAGGCGTTCGAAGTCGTCGATGGGCACTACCACCCAGCCCTTGACCACAGGCCTGTTTATCATAGCCCAGTAGGGGTCCTGCGGGGCGTATCTCAAGTAGGAGGTCCACCTTACAGCGATGGGGGTGTTGTAGGCGGCGACCACTATGCCGGAGACCACCTCATGGGCCGGCCTTGCGTCTACGCCGAGGTCTCTTGCTATTTCTATCTTGCATCTGGGGTCTTGTATCCCCGGGATCTTTCTTAGGAGCTCTCTGAAGCTTTTGCTCTCTGCGTCCGCGAACCTCCTCAGGACGTACTGGTTTTTTGTGGCCGCCGCCACGTAGAGGGCCAGCCTAGCCGCCACCGCGGTTTCTTCAGGCGCGTCTATACACCGCCGGGGGTTGAAGGGCTCCCTGGCCAGGGACTTCTTAAGCCTCTCCACGGCTTTCTCCACGGCGGTTTTATCGCTCAGCACAACGTCTAGGAGGAGGCCTCTCCTGGAGAGATATACGGCCGACTTGTCGAGAAAGGGGAAGTAACACGCCAACTCGCTGGAGGCGACGTTACAGCTCACAGACTTATGGCTTCTCCTCTTTAAAAACTAGCTGTGTAAACCGAATATGTCTAGGGTAGGTGTGAGCTCTCCGTACCGCCCGCCTGTTGTTTTGGCTATTTGTCTTAAAAACGTGCTCCTCTCGGTGGCCACCACGTGGAGCCTTCTAAACCTCCGGGCGAGGTTAAGAACTCTCTCGGTGTCTGTGGTCCGTCCGTCGGAGATCACCACGACCTCTCGGCGGATGCCGTGGCTGTGTAGAAGCTCTAAAGCGGAGGCGAGCTCTGTGCCGCCCATGGCGTATATGTACTTGACAATCTCGGCCATTTCCCTGAGGTAGACGTGCACGGGATGCGGGGTCCACATGAACTCGGCCTCTGTGTTGAAGAGCACCAGGGAGACGGAGCCTCTGAGATATGCCATCTGGCGGAGGTACCTGACTATGGCGCCTTTTGCGACCTTTAGCTTTGTCCACCTCCCGACGTATTCCTTCATGCTCCCCGAGACGTCGAGAGCTATGTATACCGGCTTGTCGACTATATGGGTGTATTCGCGTATGTAGATGTCATCATCCGAGAAAGGCTTGTTTTGCATAGACTTCCTTGTAATCGATATCGCTGTCTTGATAACGTCGAGGTCCGCGGCCGAGGCGTAGGGGTAGTAACGCCTTATAGTCTTCACGGCTGACTTCACGTGGAGACCTCCCTCGCTCCGCGCCGTTATGTTGCTTCGCGCCTCCTCAAGAGCCTCCTTGGGAAGGTCCAGCCTTCTTACTACCTCCAGTTTTACACGTGGAGACGCGTCCACGGGCACATGTCTATTTACTATATGTGCAAGAGTGGGGGCTTTTTCGCTTCCCACTGACCCCACGGCCAGCGCGGCGACGGGCCCCCCCGTGTTTTGGACGCACGTAATGGCGTCTTCAACCATCTTCTTCGCGGCGTGTGGGTCGGCGCGGAGGACTCCGGCTAGGTTCTGCGCCAAGATCTCAATAAGCTTCTCCCTGTTTACCTCACCAAGTTGCGACCTGGCGTACACGTCGGCAACCGCGTAGATGAGACTACGGATAGACACGCCCCTTAGGCATTCGTATATAGCGGCGACTAGGCTTATCAGCTCATCCATGGGCCGCTCGGTTGAGGAGGTCGATCAACGTCTCTTTGGTCTCGGGGCTGTGGGGAAGGTTCGCCGCCAACGCCTTTTTCAAATCCTTCAGCTCCGGCTCTCTGCGTTGCGTCCAGGCGGAGACCACGGCGTCTGCAAGGGCGTAGCTAAGCGACCTTATCGACTGCGGGTACCCCGCCCTCTGCGCCTCGGCGGCGAAGTTCGCCAGTATCTCGGCCAGTTTAGGCGGGATCTCCGCCTCCAACTCCCCCAGCGCCTCCCTCGCCTTCCACAGCAGTATCGACCTCAGAATTTCTTTATCCGGCATCTTGACCTCGATGAATTTAAGCCTATCTGCAAGCGCCTCCGACAGCTCATACACGCCTTCGTACTCGCTGGGATTCGCCGTGCCTATGAGGGCGAAGTCTGTCCTTATTCTGTAGCCTCTGATGTAGACGTAGTGCTCCTGTATTGCCTGTAGCAAAGCGGCTTGTGCGTACGGGTTTAGCCTATTGAGCTCGTCCATCACAAGAACGGTGCCGTGCGCCATGACCAGAGGCCCCGGTATGTAGGAGAGGGGGTGGTCGAAACCCGCCTGCAACACAACAGCGATGTCTATGTCGCCGGTTAGGTCCACGGCCGTCATGTGGGAGTGACACGCCACCTCCACATAGGGGGGATCCCCCAGGGCCAGAAGCTCGGCCACGGCCTCGGCCAACGTGGTCTTCCCCAGCCCCACCGCGCCTACAAGCATGACCGGCCTTCCTATCATCAAGCCGCTGAGAACGTCGAGTACCACGTCGTCAAGCCCCCTCAACACTCGGTTTATCCTAGCCCTGATTTCGCTCACCCCCAACTGCCTCACCCTGCCCCTCACCATCTTAGGCACGTCGAGCGGCTGCCTCTGCAGAAGATCCGAAAGCCTCACGTCACCTACGGTTCACTGTTTTAAATACCTAAAGAGATGGACACAGTTAAAAACGGACATGTTGTCCTTTGACGTATGACTATTCGCGTGATTAAGGCAGGCGACATCTACAGAGTAGAGGGGCCCGCCAAAGTTGTGGTGCGGAGCGGCCAGATCTATGCCACCGGCGTGATTTACGCAGAGGGGCAGAGCTTTACCGTGCTCAGGGCAAGGCGGCTGGCCATAAAGGCTGTGGCAGACGCCGAGGTGGAGTTTGTGCTGGGTCCCGGTGCGCTTTTGGAGAAGGCGGCGCCGGGCGAGGAGATAATAGATGAGTGGGAGCGCCAGATCTCCAGCCTGGACCCCCGGGGCGTGATTTTGATACTCGGCATGATGGACGTTGGGAAGTCCACCATGGCTGCCATGTTGGGGAACAAGGCACTGTCGAGGGGGTACAAGGCGGCGATCATAGATGCAGATGTGGGGCAGAACGACTTGGGGCCGCCTACGACTGTGTCGCTGGCTAGACTCACGCGGTACGTGACGCACCTCAGACAGCTGGTGGCCGAGAAGAGCATATTCCTCCAGTCCACAAGCCTGGAGAAGATATGGCCGCGGGCCGTGGAGAAGATGGTGAAGGCCGTGGAGTACGTGAAGAACAAGTGGCAGGTAGACACTGTTGTCGTGAACACAGACGGCTGGGTGCTGGATGAAGACGCCGTGGTTTTTAAACGCCAGCTCATAGACAAGATAAAGCCCACGGTCATAGTGGCGATACAGGTGGAGAACGAGCTGACGCCAATCCTCAACGGCTACGGCAACGTCATCGTCCTGCCTCCGCCTCCGTATGCGAGGAAGCGGTCGAGGGAGGACCGCAGAATACATAGAGAGATGGGCTACGGCAGGTACATATTCCCGCCCATAGAGCTGGCGGTATCTCTTGATAAAATCCCGCTTTGTAACCTGCCGTTGTTTCAAGGCGTTGAAATAAGCGAAGACATGAGAAGAATGCTTGCTAAGGCCATAGGCATGTCTATAATAAAGGCGTATCAGCAGGGGGCCCGGGTATATGCCGTAGTAAACAGCGACAGCTGGATGCTCAAAAAAGTCGGAGGCTTCCAGGTGGCGTGCATACCGCTCGATTTTGAAAAAGGTCTACTCGTCGGGCTGGAAGACAGGGAAGGCTTCTTGGTGGGCCTCGGCGTGTTGAAGAAACTATACCTTGATCGGCGGAGGGCCGTGATATATACATCTGCAGAGGTTGAGAAGAGGATCGGCGACGTGAGTTGCATAAGACTAGGGCTTGTCCGGCTTGACGACAGCTTCAACGAGGTGGAGAAGGTACCCGGCCTACTGCGGGCGGAGCCCGCTTAAAATATTTATAAAGACGGGCAGAGAAACGTACGAATGAGCGTAG
>JAVVGH010000044.1:0-6841 GCA_032249215.1 Pyrobaculum sp. | reverse complement strand
AAAGCGACAAATTAGCGACTAAAGTGTACGCAGTTTAAGACGTCAATTTTCGATGTAAAAAATATGTAAAAGGAAAATGGTTAGAGCACCCTCACGTATTCTCTAGCCGTCGCGGCGTAGGCCAGCAGGCCTTTGGGGCGGCATACCTCTCTCTTAAGGTTTAGTCGTGTTGAGACGTCTCTACTTTCCCGCCCTTTACGAGAGCCTCTATGTGTTTCCGCCTCTCTTTTTCGTATTGGTCGGCTGGGAAGGACTTTACCTTTGCTAAGATCTTCGGCAGGGCTGTGTATTCCATCTCCTCAGGCGGCAGTCTGTGTGGCTGGAACGGGCCCATGCGGCGTATGTAATCCGCTATCTGTGCCGCCGTCTGCCTCACGTAGTCGAAGGCCGGGTCGTCAAAGAGGTCGACGCCGCCCTCGAGGTAGCCGTCGTGTAGCTGGAAGCCCAAGGCGCCCACCTTAGGCGGGCCGTCGAAGCGGGTCATCTTGGCGCCCACCGCGATCCTCCTCTCTGGGTCTACCGAGATAAAGCGCGCGGGCATGAGGGGCCCGGCGTGGCTGCCGCGCATCCAGCCGTGTACGAGGTGCGGGTGGGCGAAAGCCTCTAGTATCTCGCCGACCGCTGGAAGGCCGGACTGCGCCCTCACCATCATGACTGGGTCGTCTTTGCCCACGTAGCGACCTGCGATTAGGGATAGCCTCTCTACGCTGTTTGCGGCGGCTGGGGCGCCGTCTGCCTTGCGGAAAACCTTCCTGATTATGTACCTGCCGGTGGTGCCTATTAGGCCGAGGAGGGAGTAAGACTCCTCGGGCGTCTTCAGGAGGTATACCTTGTGCTCGATGACGTCTAGGACCTCAAAGATGAAGCCTTCGTGCATCGAGGGGTCTATGACGAGGCCCGCTGTTGTGAAGGGGTCGGCGAACATCTTGTAGATCGGGAGGTTGAAGGCGCCGGGCTCCGTCTTATCAGCGGCGAAGACAATCAGCGGCTCGCTGGGGCGCTCCTCGAACTCCATTTCGGCCACCTGGGGCCCCATGCCTCTGACGTTGCCCGAGAAGGCGTCTTTCAGCAAGTCCTGCCCGGCGCCGTATAGCTTAAACCTCTTGGCCACCTGCTCGGTCACCTCCTTGAAGGTCTCCCAGGCTAGGCCGTGGATGTCGGGGTTGTCCTCGCCTTTTGTGTGAGTCATCAGGAGGGAGATGTCATCGCCGACGTTGTAGACGAAGTAGTCTATTATGAGGCCCCTCTTCTGCGCCTCTTTCATCTTAGCCGCGGCGTATTCAAGCATCTTGGGGTGGACGTGGGCGTGGCCCGGGAAGCCGCCTACATCGGCTTTTATTATTGAGACCGTAACTTTCATGAATATGTGGAGTGTAAACTATTTAAAAGCATTACCTCAACTGAGTGTGAGCATCGACTATGTCGACATGACAGGAGTATACTCAAAAATTCAGGAGTTATACAAGAACACAACTCCAGACAACATAACTCACAGGTTTCTTCATCCCGTCGCGGACCCCACCTACGTTTATCGATACCTCTGGGGCAGGGGTTGCCGCTCGTTCTTCATATATTACAACAACAAGCCAGTGGGGGTTGTCGACGTAACCCCATGTGGAGACGGTGCCGAGGTGGCCATCTTGATTATTGACGCGTACCAGGGCAGAGGGCTTGGGAAGGCCGTCGCCTACGACTTCGCCGGGAGGCTGAAAAAGATGGGCTTTAGATACGTGCTTGCGTACGTCTCGCCGGAGAACTACAAGGCTTTGGCCATAGCGAGGAAGATAGGCGCCGAGATAAAATGCAGAGACGTCTGCATCGTCAAATACGTGCTGGCCGATGGCGGCGAGGAGATGTGCAGAAGATAAGTTTATATAGAGGCTCGATCGGGCTATTGATGTCTAAGGGGCGAGTTTACAGGCGTACCTCGTCCTTGAGGACGGCACCGCGTTTGTAGGGAGGCAGATAGGCGCGGAGAAGGTCGCCGCAGGCGAGGTCGTATTCACCACCGCCGTCGTCGGCTATCCCCAAGTCCTGACGGACCCCAGCTACAAGGGGCAGATAGTGACGTTTACAATGCCCCTCATCGGCAACTACGGCGTTTCGGAGGACCAGCTGGAGTCAGACGGCATAAAGGCGGAGGGCGTCGTGGTGTTTGAAGCCACCGCCCCCAGCCACTACAAGTCCGTCATGTCTCTCCACGAGTGGCTGGCGGCGGAGGGGGTCCCAGGCATAGCCAGGGTAGACACCAGGGCCCTCGCCATTAGGCTTAGGGAGCACGGGGTCATGATGGGGGCGCTGGGGCCTGAGGAGCCCGGGGAGTTGCTCAGGAGGCTCAAGGCGTCTCCGCGCTACGACGAGGTTAACTATGTGGACTTGGTCTCGGTGAAGGAGCCCAAGGAGATGGGCGAGGGCAGGCTCTGTATAGGCGTGGTGGACTGCGGCGTCAAGCGGAGCATCCTCGCGGAGTTTCTGAAGAGGGGGGTTAGGCTGAAGGTGGTCCCGTGCCGCAGGCCGGAGCTCGCCTTCGACTGCGACGCGCTTTTCATAAGCAACGGCCCGGGCAACCCCAGGCTGTTGGGCTTTTTGGCGGAGCGCGTCAGGCAATACGTCGAGTACAAGAAGCCCCTCCTCGGCGTCTGTCTCGGGCACCAGGTAATCGCCATGGCGCTGGGGGCCGACGTGTATAAGCTGAAGTTCGGCCACCGGGCCAGCAACAAGCCCGTGCGGGACCTCCGCTTCACTGGCAAGACGTACATCACTGTGCACAACCACGGCTACGCCGTGGACCCCAAAGGTAGCGGCTTGAAGGCGTGGGCGATCCAGCCAGACGACGGCACGGTGGAGGGCCTCTTCCACGAATCCCTCCCCGTCTTAACCACCCAGTTTCACCCCGAGGCGTCCCCGGGCCCCCACGACACCCGGTGGGTCTTCGACATGTTCGTGAAGCTGGCTGAGCGCCATGCCGGACGTTAAGAAGATATTAGTTATAGGCTCCGGCGCCATCAAGGTCGCCGAGGCGGCTGAATTTGACTACTCGGGCTCGCAGGCCCTCAAGGCGTTTAGGGAGGAGGGCATAGAGACGGTCCTCGTGAACCCCAACATAGCCACCATCCAGACCTCGAAGCTCCTCGCAGACAGGGTCTACTTCGTGCCGATCCAGCGCCGGTTCCTGGTCGAGGTGATTGAGCGGGAGAGGCCAGACGCCGTTGCCTGCGGCTTCGGGGGCCAGACAGCCCTCTCCGCCTGCGTCGACCTCCACGACTCCGGGGCCCTCGGCAAATACGGCGTAAAGGTGGTGGGGACGCCCGTGAGCGGCATCAAGAGGGCCCTCTCCAGGGACCTCTTCCAGAAGGCCATGAGGGAGGTCGGCATACCGATCCCGCCCAGCGCGGCGGCCAAGACGCCCGAGGAGGCGCTGGAGACCGCCCGCGCCATAGGGTACCCAGTGGTGGTGCGGGTGAGCTTCAACCTGGGCGGCGCCGGGGCCTTCGTGGCTAGAAGCGAGGCTGAGCTCAAGGCCAGGGTGTATAAGGCCTTTGCCCAGTCCGCCATAGGGGAGGTCCTGGTGGAGAAGTACCTGGAGGGCTGGAAGGAGGTGGAGTTCGAGGTGGTGCGCGACGCCTACGACAACGTCGCGGCTGTGGTCTGCATGGAAAACGTGGACCCCATGGGGGTACATACTGGTGACTCCATAGTGGTGGCGCCGTGTCTGACCCTCACCGACGAAGAGTACCAGAAGGCCCGCAACATCTCCATCGGCGTGGTCAGGGCCGTAGAGCTGGTGGGCGAGGGCAACGTGCAGGTGGCGGTCAACTACGCCGGGCCGGAGCAATACGCCATAGAGACGAACCCGCGCATGTCGCGCTCCAGCGCGCTTGCCTCAAAGGCCTCGGGGTACCCCTTGGCGTACATCGCGGCGAAGCTGGCCCTCGGGTACCGCCTCGACGAGGTGCTGAACCAGGTGACTAAACGCACCGTGGCCGCCTTCGAGCCGGCGCTGGACTACATAGTGGTTAAGCACCCCCGCTGGGAGCACGACAGATTCGGCATATCCGAGGGGCTCGGCCCCGAGATGATGTCGATAGGGGAGGCCATGGGCATCGGCAGGTCGCTGGAGGAGGCTTGGCAGAAGGCGGTGCGGATGATAGACATCGGCGAGCCCGGCCTCGTGGGCGGCAGGATGTTTAAGGAGCTTACGCCGGAGGAGGCGAGGAGGTGCCTCGCGGAGTATAGGCCGTACTGGCCCATATGCGCCGCCAAGGCCATGTACCTCGGCGCCTCCGTAGACGAGGTGTATAGTTACGTTAAGGCGGATCGCTTCTTCCTCCGCGCCATCCAACGCATCGTGGAGGCCTACAAGGCGCTGGAGAGGGGGGAGTACGACATAGAGGAGCTGAAGGTGCTCGGCTTCTCTGACAGGCAGATAGCGGAGGCCCTGGGGCGGGGTGAAGACGAGGTTCGGAGGATGAGGAGGCGGCCGGCGGTGAAGAAGATAGACACGTTGGCGGGGGAGTGGCCCGCCGAGACCAACTACCTCTACCTCACATACGGAGGCGTCTACGACGACGAGAAGACGCCCACAGACTTCTTGGTGGTGGGGGCTGGGGTGTTCAGAATAGGCGTCAGCGTGGAGTTCGACTGGTCCACGGTGAATCTGGCTCAGGAGCTCCGCAACAGGGGGTTTAAGGTGGGAATACTAAACTACAACCCCGAGACGGTCTCCACGGATTGGGACATTGTGGACAAGCTCTACTTTGACGAGATAACAAGAGAAAGAATAGTGGATATAGCGGAGAAAGAAGGCGGCGTCACCGTTGTTCTCTACGCAGGTGGGCAGATAGGGCAGAGGCTCTACAAGGAGCTGGAGGCCGCCGGCGTTAAGATAGGGGGGACGCGGCCCCGGTCCATAGACATGGCGGAAGACCGGGGCAAGTTCTCCGAACTGCTTGAGAAGCTGGGCGTGAGGCAACCGCCTTGGTTCGCCGCGAGATCGATAGAGGAGGCTGTGAAGCTGGCGGAGGACCTCGGCTACCCCGTCCTCGTGAGGCCCAGCTACGTGCTGGGAGGGACCTACATGGCGGTGGCGTACAACAAGGAGGAGCTCGTGGGCTTTCTCAAGAGGGCCGCTAAGATAAGCGGGGAGCACCCCGCGGTGGTCTCCAAGTTTATGCCCAGAGGGGTGGAGGCGGAGGTAGACGCCGTTTCAGACGGCGTGAAGCTCGTCGCAACGCCTATAGAACACATCGAACCCCCCGGCGTCCACTCGGGGGATTCCACCATGGTGCTCCCTCCCAGGAGGCTGGAGGAGTGGGCTGTGAAGAAGATGGCTGAGGCGGTGCATAGGATAGCCAGGGAGCTTGAGGTGAAGGGCCCGCTCAACGTCCAGTTTATAGTCTACGACGATGTGTATATAATTGAGGCGAATCTTCGGGTGAGCCGCTCCATGCCCCTCGTAAGCAAGGCCACCGGCATCAACTACATGTCGCTTGTAGCAGACGTCTTAGTAAACGGCAAGCTCGCTGTAGACGAGGAGGTAGTCACGCTGAGGCCCAGCAAGTGGTGGGTGAAGTCGCCGCAGTTCTCCTGGTCGAGGCTGAGAGGCGCCTACCCGCGGCTGGGCCCCGTCATGTACAGCACGGGCGAGGTGGCGTCAAACGGCGCCGTCTTCGAGGAGGCGTTGCTGAAGAGCTGGCTCTCGGCGACGCCTAACAAAATACCGACTAGAAACGCCCTCATCTACACATACGACAGACACCATGCCGAGTTGCTTGCGCAAGCCGCCTCTCTCCTCTCCACAAGGCTCCAGGTCTACACCCCGGAGGATCTCGGCGAAGAGGCGGCGGAGATGCTTAAGTGGAGGAAAATAGATATAGTAATGACGGCGGGGGACACCCCCGACAGGGACTTCCACATCAGGAGGACAGCCGCAGACACCAACACGCCGCTGGTGCTGGACTCCACGCTGGCGCTTGAGCTGGCCAAGGCCTTCCTCTGGTATTACAACAACGGGAAGCTGGAGGCGGCGCCATGGTGACGTTGGTATACGACGTGTTGAGGGAGGAGGAGAAGATGTTGATCAAGGCGGCAGAGAGGCTCGGCGTGAGGCTGGAGCTGGCGCAAATCGGCGAGGCCGTAGAGGTGGAGGGGTGGCGGCGGCAGGAAGTCTACCTAATACGCACCCTCAGCCACAACAGGGGCATAACCACCGCGGCGATTATAGAGGGCAACGGCGGCATCGCCGTCAACTCCTTCTGCGCCTTGGTCACAAGCTGGAACAAAGCCGCCACACACGCCAAGCTCAAAGGCGTGGGGCTGCCCGTGCCTAAGACCGCAATCCTCTTCGGCGAGGCCGACGTGGAGATAAGGGGAAGGGCCATAGTCAAGACGGTAAGCGGTAGCTGGGGCCGCAAGGTGGCACTGGTCTCCACGCCTGAGGAGCTGAAGCTCCTCCTGAAGTCGGCTGAGGGCGACGTGTTGATGCTACAGGAAATGGTGGGGACGGGGGAGGACATAAGAGTCTTCGTGGTGGGCGGGAGAGCCGTCGCGGCCATGCGGAGGATTCCGCCGGAGGGCGACTGGAGGAGCAACGCCGCCCGCGGAGGCAAGACGCTCCCCCAGCCCATAGACGGCGAGCTCGAGGAGCTGGCGGTCAAGGCGGCGGAGGCGGTGGGCGCCCACTACGCAGGCGTCGACGTGTTGGTAGGCGATAAGCTGTACATAAACGAGGTAAACGGAATCCCCGAGTTCAAGGCCCTGGTAAAAACCACAAGCATCGACGTGGCGGCGCATATAATACAGACGCTCAAGGACCTCGCAAAGAGGTAGCGGCGTTCGCCTT
>JAVVGH010000043.1:0-6884 GCA_032249215.1 Pyrobaculum sp. | reverse complement strand
GCGCCGTCTTCTTGATATGGTTCTTGAGGAGGAGGCGCCTCCAGCGCCTCATGGCTGAAGTCGCCGAGTGAGGGCGCGTTGCCTCTTGGAGCGAGCACCATAAAATATTTATTTTCAGTCCCGAGGGATGTCGTGCGTGGGCTGGAGTCTATCGAGTTGGTCTTGGCCATCGTCCTCATGCTGGCTTTCGTAGGGGGTACTTACTACGTCTTTTACTGGGCTTCCGGCTTTGCCGGCCAGCAACAGATGCAGGCGGACCTCTCGGCGGCGGCGCAGAGCGTGTTGGATAGGGTGATCCACCACCGGTCCTACAACCCCCTGAAGGAGCTGGGTCTTGGGCTGGAGGGTGGTCTCATAGACGATAGGATGGTGGCGCTTTACGCCTTGGCGGCGGGTAGCCAGCCGCAGGGCCAGAGTTGCACCATCGAGAGCGGCGCCTTGGCAAACGCCGTGGGCACAAACCAAGCCACGCTGGTGGGCAGGGGGTGGCTGTACGTGAGGCCGCAACGGCTTTCTCTCGACTACGACGCCGTTATGCGGTCTCTCTTCGGGTCGGTGGCGCCGGACGGCGTGACGCCTCTGTATAAGGCCTACGACCTCTGGCTCGTCGTGACGCCGCTTATCAACGCCACGTGTCCCATAGACAGCTACGGCAGGGCTGAGCTCAGGCTCTTCACCACATACGGCGGGAGGCCGGTGGACGGCCAGGTCGCCTACATGATCCTATACGCCAAGCCTGGCGGGGTGCTGTGCGCCAAGAGCGGGCTCCAGAGCACGCAGAACGGCCGTCTGGTGGTTCCGTGGAACCAGCAGTTGCTCTGCGACGACGGCTCCACCGTGGTGCCTAACCCCGTTACGGGCACCGTCGCCGTGATTTTCGAGAAGCTGGAGCGGCCGTCTACCGTCTGCTACAACACGACGGGCAGAAGCCGGCCCTTCGTATACGGGTTTGTGTTGCCCACCGAGTCTGGGCCCACGCTGTACATGGCCCACGACGCCACTGTGTCCTGCGGCTCCGGGAACCTCCCGGCGCTCGGCGTCAGGTATATAGATTTGTACTGGGGCGGCTCCAGATACAGAGTGGCCTCAGACGTGACGCTGGACCCAGGCGTCGGCCAGGGCCAGGTCAAGGTGGATAAATGCTCGGCTTGCACCGGCAACGCCAGGTGTGCCGCCTGCTACGTAGACAGTATCCCGCCGGCGGCTAAGCTTGCCATAATCTCCGTGGAGACGTCGGCCGCGAGCGGGGGCACCGACCTTGTGATTATCCCGCTCATGCCTTTCCCGCCCCTCATGCGGGTTGACGTCAGGACGTGGCTGAGGTGGGGCTACTCTGAGATCCCCGGGGTTTACTCGGCGGTGGCGACTAGGGTTGTGGACGGGTCGGCGTCTAGCTACAACGTGACTTTGATTTTGTTTAGGAGGCCATGAGGTGGGTGTTGGAGCTCTTCATCGTCGTGGTTATGCTGGGCGCCGTGACCTACTTCTTCGCGCAGACGCCCCAGGGCCCCGTCGCGGTTCAGAGCAACAGGGAGGCGATGGAGCAGCTGTACACCAACCTGGCTCGCCTCGTCCTCGACCCCCAGTTTCTCAACGCCCTCGAGGGCGCTATATGCGGCGACGCCAACATGCGCAATTACGTCCAGATGGCGCTTGAGGTGTCTCTGGGCCCCCAGTACCTCTACAACGTAACGGTTTTGCCGGGGAAGCTACTGCCGCCGTGTCTGGCCTGCCTCCAGCCCTCTGATAAACTCATCAGCTTCGCCAGGCCGCGGGGCTACGGGGGGCCCGCCGTCTTCAACGCCACGTTCTACGCGGTTCTGCCCAGCGGCGCAGACGTGAGGATAGTAATCGCCGTGGGGAGGCCATGAGGGGCCAGGCGCTTGTCTTGGCGGGTCTTATCCTCACGGTGGCTGTCGTGGTTGTTATGATGGCGCTTTACACAGCCCAGAGCTCTCCCGCGGTCGCTTTCGGAAAGCCGTCTTATGGCTATATCTCAAGGTCGTGGCCTGACCTCGTCAAGGTTGCGGGGGGCTACTTGTCGTACGTGGCTTCGCAGACCGGCTTCACGCTTGCGAGGGGCAGTCTCGAAGTGGGTCTCTACGGGAGGCCTTGGGACGCCTACTGGCTCCACTACAACGAGACGCAGAGGAGGGCCTCGGCGGGTCTCGCCTCGATGTCCGCGGCCATGTCGTATCTGCAGGTAAACGCCTCTGGCGGCGTCTGGTACAGAGTTAGAGGCTTCAACGGCACGTTGGGGCCCTACCCCTTCGCCGCTGAGTACAGCAACTGGAACCTCGCAGTGGTGACAACCGGCGTCAGTATACCCTGCGGCTCCGAGGTGGTGACCATAAAGCTCGTGCCTCTAAACGCGCGGGCGGCGCGTTTCGTCGTCCAGTCGCCGGTTGACGTCAACGTAGAGTACGTCTTGACGTACATAGGCCATACCAGCGACATAGTGTCCATCGGCGCCGGCTACAACGACATATTGTCAGACATGTTGCGGGTGGGGAATCCCAACGGGAGGCTTGCACTGTACGTATTTGACTCCTCTGTGCTCTCACAAAGCCAGATCTGCGGCCGTTCAGACGGCGAAATAGTGGCACTTGTCCAGAGCAATCTGCGGTCTGTGCCTTGGTACGCAGAGATCTACAGGTGCCCGCTGTGTCTCCTCCACTTCAAAGTGCCTCCCACCTTCCTCCAGCGCGGGAGGGTATCTGAGGTGCTCATAACCTACAGCACAGCGCCTCTCCAGCCGCCCCAGTTCAAAGTAATAATTACACGGCAGGGCTCATACGCGGAGTATGTGTTCGACGTAGCCTCTGCCTACACAACAAGCAACCCGAGGCAAGTTTTTCCGAGTTACTTTAGTGCAGATGACATAGCGACGTGGGGGAGGGCTGTGGTGAGGACAGACGGAGTCTGCTACTACCCGCCGAGCGGCGGCGTGGTCGCCTCGGGGGTTGCTCCCTCGGCCGTTGTCCCCCAGGGCACGGCTGTTCCCAACAGCGTAAGGATCTATGCGACATATTCTGCCGGGACGGTGAGATACGGCTTCAACGTCTACACAGCCTATACGTGGAACAACCCCTCTGTGGGGTTCAAGGTGGAGGCGCTTGTGTTGCCGGAGAACGTTGGCTTTATCAGACCGACGAGGCTTGATATATACGCCTCAAACCCAGCCACCACGCACCCCATCTGCGCCAACATGTATGCAGTACAGGTGGTGAACCCGGCCATCATCTGGAGCTGGTGGAGGATAGGCGGGGGCAACATATGGAACGGTCGCACGTGGGACGTTGGATACGTCGTGTACAGCGACAGGCAGTGGTATCTATTGTCTTTTGCGCTTACGCCAGCCGGCGTGGCGCAGTGGTCCGTCTACCACTACAACTCCTCTGGGAGGCCTATGAAGTTGCTTGGGGTCACCACGAGGAGCGGGGTCTCGTGGTTGCAGAACTTCTACATAGTTCTTGGTAGCGCCATTGTGGACAACCCAGGTAGCACAACGAGTGCCTGGACTGAAGCTACGTATTACGCATATGTGCGCGTTAGGCCGTGGGTCCACCCCGAGCCCTCCGTCTCCCTCGCGCCTCTCGACAAGCCGCCGCTTGTGGCGCCGGTGCGGCAGGACTTAGTGGCGCTAGAGCGTAGCGAGATGAGGCTTAGGCTAGACGCCACACTAGACATGCCGGGCGCCTTGGTGAGGAGGCTCAACGCCACCACGTGGCTCAACGCCTCGGCTGTCATAGTGGACAGCTGTAGGGCCCGTGGCAACTGCCGCGAGGAGGTCCACCAGAGGACTTTGTGGTATTTGATAAACGTCACCCACAGCGAGCCCCGCGCCGCCTTGTCTTCGCAGTTCTTTGTGTACTACGTCTTGGGGAACTCGCCTAGGAACATAACCGCCACCTGGACTCTCTACGACTACGGCGACAGGTGGGCCCGCTTCAACGTCACTTTTACAGTGCCCCGGAGGGCGCCCTTTGCGATTCTGATCTCCGTGTCTGGCTCGATCATCGCAAAGCTCGCGGTGAGCGACGCAAGGCCTCGGGTCTACTACTTGCCGCTTAGAAACCCAGACGGGTCCTACACGTACTACGTAATGAACTACGGAGACGGCGTCGCGGTTTTCTACATGCCTTGGGGCGCCGTCCAGTCCTTCGACGACGGCTGGGACCCCAGATCGCTGGGCTACGCCGGCTACTTCGGCGCCTTGTACAACGTCACGAACGGTCGCGAAAGGTGGCAAGTCCTCGTGGTGCCGCCGGGAGGCCTTGTCAAGTTCAGAACGCCGGCCCAGACAGACCTCAGGTACTACTCGCCCACATGGCAGGTGCCGTACATAACTCAGATCTCGACGCCCTGCCAGCCGCTTGGCGTCTACCGCCTGCTGGCGCCAACGAACATAACGACAAATTACTACATCTTCGCCATAGACGGCGTTTCTGCCACTGTGCTTAGCAGTTTAAGAGCGGTTTACATATATGGACCACATACCGGCGGTGTATGGCGTTCTGCGCCGTTTTACATAGAGAGAAGCCCCACCGGCGCCCTCCTGCCTAGGGTGTGGGTGAGGGTAGATGCTCCTCCCGGTTCCATCGACTACGGCGGAATGCTCGCCGTCTTGTGCCCGGCTTCGGCGTCTAGCGAAAATAAAGACGCGACCTTTGGGTCGGGCAACTACGGCACTGCGTCGAGCTCCGCGTTCATAGGCGCAAGGGCCAACCTTGCGACCTTCCCCGACGGGTTTACGGTGGATTTGCGGCCCACGTCGTCGTCTTCTATAGGGAGCTGGGGCCTTGCCAACGCCACGTCTTTGCCGTCTATTTCATGTAGTGTTGGCCAGAGCCACGTGGCGATTTACTACACCGGCTCCTCGCCGCCTTATTGGTGGCATTTTGACGGCTTCTGCTTCGATAGGCATATATGGGAGAAGCAGGGCGGTACGCCGTATTTCGCCAGCATATCACTTTCGCGGCAGTTTGTGCTGTACCGCATGTGGACGTCCAGCTTCGACGAGACGGGGATGTGGCGCCGCTCCTACCCGAACGCGCCGGTGAGTTTAAATAGGCCTTACGTGGCGTATCAGTACGTGGTTGCGCTGTTTGGTTTCGAGTGGCGTATTAGGCCTTTTGCCTGGCCTGAGCCCTACGTGAGGGATTGATATGCAGTCGCTTGAGCTTGTTGTCTTGGTTTCTTTCTCGCTTTTGATAGTCTTCGCCGCGGTGCCGTACATCTGGCAACTGGCTTCCGCCTCTATGGCGCAGTGGGAGGCTCGGCAGATGCTCACCTTCATGACGTCTTTTGCTGACTCGCTTGAGTCGGACTTCGGCATGCCTGGCACGTTTAGGAGCTACTACTTCCCTAATTTGGTCTACGGCGTCTTCTCTGTGCGGCGCTACACGATGGATATAACCTGCACCTCGACGGGGCGTTCGCTACCGCCTGTGTACTCCCTCTTCGTCATGTATAACTCCAGCTATATAACGGGAGGCGCAAAGCCGCTTAGGGGAGTTAGGAACGTCACTCTTGCGCCGCTGGGCCAGCCGTTGGCTAGTCTCAACGCCACGGGCCTCGGCTATGTGTTGTACACAGGCCCCGTCTACATCTCCGGGACGCCGACTGTGTTGTACGTGTTTGACGTGACCGCTCTCAGAGTCTCGGGCTCAACCTCTTTGAGCTACCGGGTGGTACGCGTCGTCGATGGGTACAGCGACGATCGTTTTCGTATGGATTGTCCAGGCGGTGTGTTTCAGATAAGACTTGTCGATGATAGAGGGCAGCAGCTGTGGGCCGCTGCCTACCGCCTAGGCGAAAGCGTCGTGGTGGTGGCTACGCAGGTCGAGGTTGCGTTGACATGAGGTCGCTTGAGGCCGCCGTCCTTTTCGCCTTCGTCGTTGCGGCCTCTGTGTTTCTGGCGTTTTACGTAGACATGCTTGCGCAGTCTGCGCTTGACCGCGAGGTGGAGGCTCTGGCTAAGTCGACGCAGGATCTGGTGGCGGCTCAGTTGAGAGACGTGCTGACGGCCGCGTCGTTTAGCTATGTGCGGAACTTCACCTACATGCTCTACGTGCCCACTGAGTTCCCCACCCTAGACGCATACGTCTACAACGCGACTATTTACGTAGGCGGCGACGGGGTATTGTACGTGAACGTGTCTTTTACCGGCTTTAGGGGGTCCGGCGTCAGCCGCTTCTCTACTTCATCTGCCGTCGGCAACGTGACAAGCCGCGCCAAGATGGACGGCATTAGGCTCTATCTGTCAGACCCAGTGGCTGCATACGCGTTGAGTCCTGGGGCGCCGCAGTGCGTCACCCAACGCGGCGTCAACTTGACGCAGGTGGGATGTGCCGCCGTTGTGACCGGGGCTCGCCAGTACTACGTCCTTTATGTGATTAAAAGGTAGTGGCGGTTGATCTGCTACTTTTTCGTTAAGTCGCTTGGCTTATGACGACACGTATATAACTTAAGAAGAAAACCAGACCTAGGCGTAGAACCGACGCTTCCACATCCGACATGCTGGAGACCTCTGCATAAATTTCATCACATCGTCTACGCCGTTCGTCCTCAGCGGTCATCTCTTTACCGAGGTCTTTCTCCCCGCCTTGCCCTCGACTACAACGCGGCTACCTCCGGCGCGGGGTCATTGGACATAGGGACCGACGGCATAGCCACCTGGAGAGATGTGTAATTGTTTGGCTTTAGCCTTTGTGGGCTTAGCGGCGCAATCGATAAACGACTGGCTGTTTAAGCCGTTTCTTTTCTTTCGCAACCGGTAGTCCCGCCCTTCGGGGTGGGAATCTGTTTTTAAGGGTGTTTTTTCCTTTGGTGGCATGCTCCCGCCGCCTGCGGGGGTGCTTAAGCTTGACCAAAACGAGGTG
>JAVVGH010000042.1:0-7216 GCA_032249215.1 Pyrobaculum sp. | reverse complement strand
GCGCCTCTCAGTATCTGGAGCGCTGTGTGCGACGCCACCGTGGCCACGGCGAGGCGGTCGGGGTCGTAGCGGCTTAGGTCCATGGCGGGATTTTCACATGTCTTTTAAGGGTTTTGTAGCATAGGTTCTGAACCTGTTTCGATCTCGTTTCTGTGATATTTTAGTTTTTGTCTATATTGCACCGATGTAATATTTTCGTTTATTGATTTTGTTCTTTACTAAACATTTTTGTTAATGCTTTTAAATTGTTTTGGTGAGACGTCTATGGGCAAGTATAAGGTTGTGGTCTTGTCGCCTGTGCCTGAAGCTTTGATTAAGATGTGGGCTACTCCGGTGGCGCAGAGATACGGCATCTCGCCGGAGGATATCGACGTCGTGACTGTTTTCGAGCCTAACTACGAGGAGGTGGCGAGGCAAATCTCCGATACAGACGTGGTGGTGGGCGACTACACGTTTAGGATCAAGATCGACGCATCGCTCTGTGAGAAGATGAAGAAGGTGAGACTTATCCAACAGCCGAGCACCGGCTACGACCACATAGATGTGGAGGCCTGCGCGAAGAGGGGAATCCCCGTGGCGAACATAGGCGGGGCCAACGCTGTCTCTGTGGCTGAGCACACAGTGATGCTGGCCTTGATGTTGTTGAAGCGCGCCGTATATGCCCACAGTAAGCTCGTCGGGGGGCAGTGGACTCAGGGGGAGCTTATGAACGTCATCGGCGAGATCTACGGCAAGACGTGGGGGGTTCTGGGGATGGGGAGGATAGGGAGGGAGGTTGCGGCTAGGGCTTTGGCCTTCGGCGCCAAGGTGATTTACTACGACGTGGTGCGCAAGGAGGAGGTGGAGAAGCTGGGCGTTGAGTACAAGCCGTTTAACAGGTTGTTGGCTGAGAGCGATATTTTGAGCATCCACGTGCCTCTGACGCCGGATACCAAGGGCATGATCGGCGAGAGGGAGCTAAGGATGATGAGGCCTACGGCTATTCTCATAAACGTGTCGAGGGGCGAGGTAACAGACGAAGAGGCGTTGGCGAGGGCTGTGCGGGAGGGCTGGATCGCCGGGGTCGGGGTGGACGTCTTCTCCGTGGAGCCTCCCACGCCCGACCACCCGCTTCTGCAGGCGGCTAGGGAGGGCTTCAACGTGGTGGTCACCCCGCACATAGGGGGTGCCACCAGCGAGGCGCGTATGCGCATCATAAACGTGACGATTGAAAACGTGGTTAGGGCCCTCGCGGGGCTGAGGCCTGAGAACGTTGTTAACATGCCATGAACGTCGCCGAGGTTGTCGTCACGTGTCTGAAACAACTCGGCGTTAAGAGGGTCTACGGCCTAATCGGCACCACTATCCTTGATTTCGTAGATGCGTTGAAAGATAGCGGAATTAGGTATGTGTCGACGCGCCACGAACAAGTGGCTGTATCTATGGCGGACGCAGAGGGCAGGTTGACGGGGGCGCCTGGCGTCGCGGCGGTGCACGGAGGGCCTGGGTTTCTCAACTCGCTCATATCTGTGGCAAATGCGTATAAAGACGCATCGCCTCTGCTCCTCATATCTGGCGCGGTGAAGAGGAGGTTAGCGGGGCTTGACTCTTGGCTGGAGGTGCCGCAGAGAGACATAATCAGGCCCATAGTCAAAGCGGTATATAGAATAGACAAGCCGCTTGAGGCGGCTAGAATAGTTGCCGAGGCGTATTCCATCGCCGCCTCCCAGCCCCAGGGCCCCGTCTTTGTGGAAGTTCCGGAAGACGTGTGGTCTATGCCGTCTGAATTCCCCGGATGCGAGGCGAAGATAACGCCGCCGCCCACTGTCCCGCCCGACGGCGTTAAACAGGTAGTGGAGCTTCTGCAGAGGTCGAGACGGCTTGTGATATTGGCAGGAGGGGGCGTAAACAACGCGGAGGGTGCCGCGTTGCTTCTTAAGGTTGCAGAGAGGTGGAGGATCCCGGTAGCCGTCACCGGCAACGGCAGGGGGGCCTTCCCAGAGGACCATCCCCTCTTCCTAGGCAGGGCCGGCTTTGGAGGGGGGAACCCGGTCGCGGACCAGGCCCTGCTCAGGGCCGACCTGGTGCTGGCGGTAGGGGCAGGGCTCTCGGACACAACTACATACGGCTACAACTACGTGCCCAGAGGCGACGTAGTGGCGGTGAACCTGGACCCCATGGCTGAGAAGAAGCCAGTGCCCTACACTCTCCGCTTCTACGCAGACGCTGTGGACTTCCTCAGGAAGCTGGCATCCTTTGACCTCCAGTACAGCCCAGCTGAGGAGTGGTTCAAGGAGATCGAGGAGGTTAGGGCGGGCTGGAACAGCCTCCTGCAGGAAGCCCTCTCGCGGAGGTACGAGGGGTTCGTCAATCCGTCTAAGTTCTTCCGCCAGCTGGACGAGGCCCTCCCGCGGGGTTTCGTGATGGTTGGCGGCCAGGGCATGCACATCGTCTACACCTTCAGCTTCGTGAGGGTCAGATCGGCGCGAGGATATTTGGCGGCCTTCAACCTCGGCGCTATGGGGTTCGCCTTCCCCGCGGCGCTGGGAGCTAAGCTGGCCGCCCCCGAGCGGGACGTATACGCCGTGGTTGGCGACGGGGAGTTCATGATGACCGTCCAGGACCTGGAGACCGCGGTGCGGGAGAAGATACCGGTCAAGATTATCGTTATCAACGACAACTCTTACAGGGTGCTCTACGCCCGGCAGAAGGCCCAGAAGATGGGCAGGGTCTTCGGCACACTCCACACGAACCCGGACTTCGTGAAGCTCGCCGAGGCCTTCGGCGTAGAGGCCATGTCGATAAGTAGAGACGAGGACATCCCCAAGGCGGTGGAGTTCGTCACGGAGCCGGGCCTCAAGTTGCTTGAGCTGAGGATAAGCCCCGACGACTTCCCGCCGATGAATATAGAAGCCGCCCTCCGGTTCTGATATAAAACACCACGTCTTTTTCCCCGTGATATCCTACTGGCCCCCCAGGACCGACTTCGTGACTAGTTGCGTAGATGCGATCCTTTCCAACGTGGGGGCCGAGGGCGATAGATGCGCCAAGGTCGCCGCCGAGTATATATGCAGGAAGAGGGCGGGCGAGGCGACGCCCCTTGATAAGATAGCCGTGAAACACGGCGCCTCGTTTTTCTGCGCCTACCAGTGGTACAGCAGGCTGTATCAACAGGGCTTCAGATATCCGAAGGACCGCTTCGAGCATCTGCTGGAGACCGTGAAGGAGAAATACGGCCCCCGAGTGGCAGAGGAGATAAGGGCTCTCTACGACTTCCTAAGGAGGAAGGAGGCGCTAGATGGCTTGAAGACGGAAGGCGTGGTGGCCGCCCTACTCTACTACGCCGCCAAGAAGCTCGGCCTCCGCTACGACTACGTGAGGGCCGCGGAGGAGTTCGGCGTCTACCCCGAGACGGTGGCGAAAAACATAGTGCTTTTCCAGTGGTACATCTACGGCATCATCTAGAGGGATCCACTATATGGCCGATGAAGTATATGGCGCCCGTCTTTTTGTCTGCAAGCACAAATAAGAAGGGCTTGTCCACCACCACCTCTACGCCGCCTTCTTTGAGGCATACGGGCAACATCACAACGCCGGTGGCCGCCGCCGCCACTACGCCGTTTTCGTCGGCTCTTATGTATGCGCCGTGGAAGACGTCGTCTATATAAAGCCCCCTGTCTGTGATGAGCGAGAAGTCTGCCCTCCTGGGTTCAAAGGCGAGGCGGATCCCCATGTCGCTCAACACGGACTTGACCGAGTTGCGGAACTGAGCCTGGAACAGCGGCATCACCACGGCCGCCACCTCGTCAGTTAAGTTAGAGATGTCTCTCCGCAACTTCTCGTAGGTCAAGCCCTCTACGTAGTCTCTAAGCGACCTGGGCATCACCACGTACATCGCCACGTCTGTCTTCTCAAAGGGCAACTCCACCACTGTGAGGTCGGGCGCAACTCTGCCCCTTAGGAAGGGGTCGCCGCAACTTCTCAAATTCAGCGCCATGTACTCCACCGGGCCAGCCCCCTGGAACTCCCTCTTGCCGATTCTGCCAAATCTCTCGGGCCACCAGCTCCCGTTGAAGAAAAGAGCGGAGACCAACACGACGCGGATGTCTTGGCCACCTGGGTAGTCGACGGGGACCATGTCCTTCACGTAGCCTCTGGTCCTCTCCTCAACCCAGCGGTTGATCTCAGCAAGCGCGGCGCGGTGGTCGCCCCTGAAGTCCACACGCCTCACCTCAGCCCCCAGGCAAGACATATTCCTCACATATGACTGGGCCACGGGTATGTCCTTCTGGAACCAGGCTGAGGCGGCGTCCTCCACGCCGGCGCTGGCCCTCTCCACCGCGCCTGGATCGTCTCTAAAGCCGAAGACCCGCTTGATCTCCTCTCTAGTCTCGCCTGCGGCGCCGGCGTAGGCCATGGCGAAGGCCTTATATACTGAGTAGGGCGACACGACCAGGTTGCGGTCTAGGCCCCCCAGCGCCAGCCTCCTGTAGAGCTCCACGGCGAAGTCGCCGAGCCCAGCCGCGGAGAAGACTGAACAGTTGACCGCGTAAGTTTTGTCGGGCGTCTTGTGGCCGATGGGCGCCTCCGGCGTAGATCCGCCGGCTGGCGGCTCCGCTGGTTTAGACATGAGGAGCGCCAGAGCGGCTATGGCAACGATAAGCCCGGCCGCCGCAAGGAGGGCCTTTTTCATGTGGTCCAGCTGGGTCCGGCGTTATAAACCTGATGTACTGGCGGTACATCACAGCAGTTCGCTGAGGGCCTTGTCCAGCGCCTTGGCCACCTCGAGGCCCCGCTCGGTGAGTCTCACGGCGCCGTCTCGCTCCACCACGAGCCCCCGCTCCTTGAGGTACTCGAGATACTGCATGAAGCGGGGGTAGTTCAGCTTCGTCCTCATGAAGAGCGCCGTCCTGCCCATGGGCCCCTGGAGGAGGGCGAGGAGTATGCGGGCCATCACGTCAATATCGAACTTAGCCATAGGGCAAGCCTCCTCTTCGCCCTGTAGTAGTGGATTAAACCCCAGACGCCGGGGGCGGACAGCGCAAGAAACAGCGGCGACGCCGCAGACAACGCGACAGACGCCAGCACAGTCGCCGCAGACAGCGGCGCAATTGCCCTGAACCTCCTCCATCGGCATACCGGCCCGCCACATGCCGAGAGGTAGAGCCCGTACCCGTAAAACGCCGCCCCGGCCGCGCCAAACGCCAAGTGGATCGCGGGTAGCGCGGCGCCCCCAGCCGCGGCGGTTTGAACCCCCTCGCCGAGCTCCCCCGCTTGAGCCGGCGGCGCTGACTTGGTTAAGACAGCGGAGGCGTTTGACGCCGGTGTAGACGTGGCGCAGGTGGTGGTCTGTACAGGGCAGTACTCAACGGCGGTGACATTTGATAGACTCATAGGCCAAGCCTTACGAAGGATGTTCGTAGAGTTGGTCATCTCTGTGATGTTTATGGCGGCGGCCGGCGTGGCGGCGATCTGCGCCTCCCTTCTCCTCTCGGCGGTGTCGTTGTAGTGCCGCGGTGGGGGTGCCGCCGTAGCTGGGGCGGAGAACAGCTGGGCGGTTGCGTGCGGCGCCGCGTTTAGCAGGTAGAGAGCGAGGGCCACCGTGGCCGCCGCGAGCACCAGCGCGAACCTTCTCATATGTCCCACTCTAGCTCATACATATATCTTTGCGGCTTGCCCATCAAGAGCAACGGCCTCCGGGTTAATAAACTGAATGTACTTTAGGTACATGCTTTACACCGTTGGCTACGGCGGCTTCTCCCCCGAGGAGTTCCTCCACGCGTTGAGAAGCCGCGGCGTCGAGGTTCTGGCCGACGTGAGGCGGTTCCCCAGGTCCAAGACGGGCTTCTACTCCGGCGAGAACTTGAGGGAGGCTCTGCGGAGGGTCGGCGTGGGGTATGTGTGGTTCGGCGAGCTCGGCGCCTTGGGCGTGAGGGGGCCCGGCGCCGGCTGTGCCGCGTCGAAGACCTTCGACGCGTATGTGTGGCGGCTCTACCACTACGCCCCGGCACTTCTCCAGCTGGAGGAGCTGGAGCAACTGGCCAGGCGGAGGACAGTTGCGTTGATGTGTAGGGAAGAGGACTGGAGGCACTGCCACCGGCAGTTCTTGGCCGACTTCTTTGTGAAACGGGGCTTCGAGGTGATACACATCAGGAGGCGGGGCGAGGAGCGGCACATCCCCACGGCTTGCTTCGACCCGTATGACCCGCCTCCCATCGACTTGGTCAAGCGCGTATACGCCGACTTCAGCCGCCTCTGCGGCGGCGCGTCAATATACCTATTCGGCGGGGCGCTAGACGGCATTTCCCATGACGTTGATGTGGTGGCGTACGGCGTCGCGGAGGACCTGCCGGAGGGCTACGACGCCCAGGAGCTCCCGAAGCCCGCCGAGGACCTTTTCCACTACTTCGTCACCCACTGGGGAGTACTCCTCTGCGGGAGGCCCCTAGAGGTGGATTTCCACTCCGCGTTTAGGAACGAGGCTACGGAGGCGGAGACGAGGCTGAGGAGGTTTAGGGAGGCTGAGGATCCCGTCGTCATGTGTAAGGCGGCGAAACAGCTGGTGTTCACAGCGGCTGTGGCCCTCTGCGGCGCGAGAAACGCCTACACGTGGCGGAGGGCCGTGGCGTGTCTCGGCGCACGCGGGCTGGAGGTGCCAAGCGCCTTCAAGAACTGCCTCTCCCCGCCGCCAATAGAGGAACTGAGAAAACACGAACTGCTGGTGGCTAGGCTGGCGGAAATCGTCAAAGGGGTCTTGGGTTAGTCACGGCGCCTCTATCCGCCTGCTGCACCAGCGCCGCATATTTCGCCAAGAGACCGCCGCTGTATTTAGGCGGCGGGGGCGTCCAGTTCTTCCGCCTCCTCTCCAGCTCCTCGTCGGGCACGTCCAGCTTCAAAAGGCCGGCCCCGCCGTCGATTATGATTCTATCACCGTTTTCCACAAGCGCGATGGGCCCGCCCACGGCGGCCTCCGGCGCCACGTGTCCCACCATTATGCCGCGGGTGGCGCCGGAGAAGCGGCCGTCTGTGATCAACGCCACCGACTCGCCGAGGCCGGCGCCGACTATGGCGGCGGTGACTTTCAACATCTCCGGCATGCCGGGGGCGCCTCTGGGCCCTTCGTAGCGGATCACCACCACGTCGCCCTGTTTGATCTCGCCGGCGGCCACCGCCTTGAAGGCCTCGGCCTCCCCGTCGTAGACGCGGGCCCTCCCCTCGAACTTGAGGACGTTGGCCG
>JAVVGH010000041.1:0-7341 GCA_032249215.1 Pyrobaculum sp. | reverse complement strand
GCCCCGCGTAGGCGCCGCCAGGCCTATGAGGACGCCTAGGGAGGACCCCGCCGAGGCTGAGAAAAGCGTGGCGACCGCCGCCGGGGCGGCAGACGCCGGTTTTAACAACGCGTAGAAGGCCAGGGCGGGCGCCGCCGCGGCCGCGGAGACCGATATTGAGACCGCCGTTCTTAAGACGGCGTATTTCCGTCTGCCAAGCGACACGATGAGCGGCGAGATCCACCCCTCTCTGTCGTCCATGACGCCCTCCACTGCAGACAAGATGCCGAGGAGAGAGGCGGCGGCCGAGAGGAGGCTTGCCGACATGACGGCGGGGCCCATGCCTTCGCCTAGCGAGGCCAAGGCCGCGGCCATGGGCAACAAGAGGGCTCCCATCGCCGAGGCCGTCCCCCCCAGATCCCTTCTGAAGATCCTAGTGGCCAGCATGGACAACCCTCACCACGCGTCCCTCGGCGAGCTCCACAAGGTCCCACGTGGATAAGGCATTTACGAGCTCCACGTCGTGTGTGGCCACAATTACGAGCTTTCTGTTGTTTAAAAGCTCGACTAGGCGGCCGCGCCACGTGGCGTCTAGGAAGGCGGTGGGCTCGTCCAGCGCTAGCGGGAGGTCTGTGGAGAAGGCGGCGGCCAGCATGACCCTCTTCGCCATCCCGCTGGAGAGCTCCCCCATCTTCTTGTTGAGGGAGTCCACCCCCATGAGCTCGGTCTTGACCTCGACGCCGAGCGCCTCCTCCAGAAGCTTCACGTATTCGCCCACTTTCAGCCTCTTGGGGATATGCGGCTCCGGCGGGACGTAGAGCCACTTGACGTCTGTATCCGATCCACATCTCCACAGCCCAGCGACGCAACGCAGCAAGGTGGATTTGCCGGAGCCGTTGGGACCCACGACCACCACACGGTTGCCCACCTCCACGTCTACCTCGAGCCAAAACCCGGCTAGGCGCTTCTTGGCCACAAGCCTCATAGCCTCCTCGCGGCGAGCCAAACCACGCTGAGAAGTAGGGCCAGGGCCGTCCAGACGCCGGGCGGCGCCTCGTGCGGCCTGGGGCTGGGGTCTACGAAAGCCACGTTGCCGACCGCGAAGCTGTCCACCAGAAACCTCGCGGGTGACGCCGACAGGGGGGCCGTCAAGAAGTCCGACTTGGCCAACACCTCTGCGAAGGCGCTTCGGTACACGTAGGGGCTTGTCGAGCCGTGGCCCTGCCAGACGTTGCCGCTTATATGGGCCTTGAGCTCGCCCCCTGTGAGGAATATGTCGACGTATAGGGCGGGTATCGAGTTGCCTATAAAGGTGTTGTTTCTGATGTACACATCTGGGCTCGAGACGCCTCTGTACGTAAGGCCTATGTAGTTCCCCTCCACTAGATTATCTGCGACTGTCATCTGGGTGCGGTTGCCCCAGCCCCCCATTACTAGGATAAAAACGCCGTGGACGTTGCCTATGGACTTGTTGCGTATAAACGTGCCGTTGGACACGTCTGCTATGAAGAGCCCGTACCCCTCGGCCCAGTTTACGTTGTGGATGAGCACTGAGTCTTCCACCGCGGCGCCCTGCGTATACATGACGGCGGCGCCGACGTAGTTGCCCCGGGCGTGGAGCCTAGATATCTCCACGTCTCTGCTGAACATCACGTGTACGCCGTAGCGCGAGTTGACTACCGTGACGTTTTCCACCTTCACCCCTCTGCTCCTCTCCACATACACGCCGTCGTGAAACCCCTCAATCTCCACATCTTTTATCAAGACGTTGCTGGAGTTGTAGACGTATATCCCGGCGCCTCTGAGATACACCGGAAGCTGAGGATTCCCCCCGACTGTCCCCTTTGCTATCGTCACGTTGTGCGAGTCGGCGATCAACACGCCGGCGGAGCATCTCACGAAGAAGTTCACAATGGCTACGTTGCTCGCGTTTACCACTACGCAGAAGTCTGCAGGCCTCACCTTATAGCTGGCGAACAACCCGCCGCTCAGCTCCACAGGCCCCATGTACCCCTCCACAGAAGGAGACATGGTCACGTTGTTTGTGTTTATCGTCAAGGCCGAGACCAACGCCGCCAAGAGCAGAAGCTCAACAGCCCTCATCCCACCCAGGCGGCACAGACCAAGCGTCGCCGTATTTGAACTTCTCCAGAAGACAAGCCCCGGGGACCGTCTTAAGCAGTCTGCCGGGCCGGGGGCCCCACTTGACCCGGCCTTCTCTGTAGTCCTCCACGTTTTGCGGCTCCGTGGGAAGAAAGCCTGTGTTCATTGAGGTGAACTCGTCGGTCACAAGCACGACGGCGTGTCTCAAGTCCACCCACCTGCCGTCTACTCTGTCGCGTCCACAGACGGCCAACACGCGGCCTCCCCGCGTCTTTACCACCCTATACCACACGGCGGCGCATCCCAAGTCGTCGAAGAAGTACCAGCGCTGTCTTCCAAACTCCTCTACGAGCATCGCTGCGGAGGATGGCTCGTAGTCAACGATCATTTTACACACTGGACACTCGTCCCTCCCGTAGGAGATGGGCGGATCGCCGCACCCCACCTCCTCTCCGCCGCCTCCACGCCGCCAGAGATACAAAGCCGTCAAGGCCGCGGCGACGCCTACCCCGAGGATCAGAAAACGGCGTCGAGTGATCACGGCCCTTCCAGGGGGGAGATTTATGTGTTTAGTGGTACATCTAGCCGTGGAAGCCTCCGCGTGTTGTACTACCGGCCTACTTCAGTGCAGTATCGTGCGGCTCAGCGCGGTGATGACCAGCACCGCGGCCGCCGGCGTGGCCAAGACGGCCGCGTCGAGGCGGCCGGAGGCTATGGAGATGGAGTAGCCGAGGATCAACGCCGCGGTTAGAGTCATGGAGAGAGACACGCCGGACTTGGCCGCCGTGGAGAGGAGGGCTGCGGCGGTGGAGGCGGCGGCGAAGTACGCCGCAGTTGGCGGCGCCAGCCATAGCTCAGGCGGCCTTAGAGACGTGGCAAAATAAACGGCCGAGTACACCGCCGAGGTGGCTAGAGACGTGACGAAAAGCACGATAAACTTGGCGGCGACCAGCTTCTCCGGTTGCCTAAGGAGTCTCAGCCCGTCGAGAGTGCCCAGCTCCTCCTCTCTCAGGATCTGCGTGTAGGCGTAGAGCGCAACCGTGACGAAGTTAACCGCCGCGAGCCCCGCGGCGTAGGACTCGGCGAATATAAACCCCAGCGCAGACGCTATCAACAAAACTGAGGCTAACGCATCCCAGCTCCTCGCAGCTACCCTAAGCTCCCTCTCTAGGTATGGCCACATGCCGGGTCCGCCGGATGTAGAACTCCGTCTCTAAGCTCAAACCAGCCGTCGGCCTCAAGCTTCACGTAGTCGCACAGCGAAGACGCAGTCACCAAAACCGGCCCCCTAAAGCTCTGGACCACCTCAGCCACTGCGCGCCGTCCCTCTTGATCAAGCCCCAGCATCGGCTCATCTAGCAGAAGCGCCTCCGGCCTTCCCAGCAGAGCTCTGGCGAGATCGGCACGCCTCCTCCAGCCGTAGCTCAGCAAGGAAAACTTAAACTTGAGATACCTCCTCAGGTCGAGCATCTCCACCACTTCTTCATAGCCCACGCCAAGGGCCCCGGCGTAGAACTTCAAATTCTCCTCCACGGTCAAGTCTGGATGCATCATCGGATGTTGAAGCACAACTCCCAACCTGCCAGGCCTCCTCACCTCGCCCCGAGTAGGCGGAGTCAACCCGGCCATTATTCTCACGAGAGTAGACTTCCCCGAGCCGTTCACGCCGTACACCACAGCCAAGCCCCCAACCGCGAGACTAACGCCACGGAGCACCCACCCCACTGTGTACCGCTTCCAGACATCCACAACCTCCATACCTCACCCACGGCAACGCCCGTCCATACCTGAGGCGCGCCTATATGTATTAAAACCTTTCGACCCCCGGCCAGTAGGGGCGTTGATGCTTGTTCTTGCGGCCGCGGCGCCCGCCGTGACCCGTCTCTCGGCAAGTGGGGGTGGCCCCTTCGGAGAAGTCCAGGTGGAGCTGGCGCTCCAACCGTCTTGCGTATACAGATTCTCGTATACGCTAAGTTTATATACATAGATCTGTATTTGTCTGTGTCCACTACGGTGATAAGCATAAGGATTAGGAAGGAGTTGAAGAGAAAAGCGAGGGAGCTCGGGATAGACGTGAGGGAGGTGGTGGAGAAGGCGCTTGAGGAGGCCATAAGGCGGAGGGAAGAAGAAGAGCTCATCAAGACTCTCGAAGAGCTGAGAAGCCTCTTTTCCCGCATATCCGAGAAGGAGTGGGTAGACGCGGTGCGTAAATCTAGAGATGAACGTTGAGTATCTGCTGGACGCCTCCGCTTTGTACGGGCTGGTTGCCCACTACCGCAAGTGGGTAGGACATAGGGAGAAGCTTGCCGTTCTCCACTTGACCGTGTATGAGGTGGGGAACGCGTTGTGGAAGGAGGCTAGGGCGGGGAGGCTACCGTGGCGGGAGGCCGCCGGAGCCCTCTCGCGGGTGTTGTCTAGTCTGAAGACGCTGGACGACCCTCCTCTAGAGAAGGTCTTGGAGGTCGCCGTAGAGAGAGGCTTGACCTTCTACGACGCGAGCTACGCCTATGTGGCCGAGACGCTGGGCCTCTCGCTGGTCACGCAAGACCGCGAACTTCTGAGGAAATCCCCCGCGGCTATAGACGTGGATACGTTCCTCGCGAGGCTGTAGACGCCGGCAGAGGCGGAACGACGACAGCTGTCCCGCCCCTTGGGCGGCGCCCCCCGCCGCAACTGCCGTTTCGGTCTTCAGCTAGGCTACTGCGCCTCGGCGGCCTGCGTCTGGATCTGCTGCTCCAGCACCCACACAGGCGTGGAGAGCAGTGCGACGTAGCCGCCGAAGGCCTGCATGAGGGTTTTCGACTCCTCGACGCCGCGGGGCACGACCTCAACCTTGACGCCCTTCTCCTCCGCCTTCATTATCACCTCCAGCACCACGTCTTCTCCCAGCTCCTCAGCCACAACCACCGCCTCGGCCACCCCCATCTCCAAGGCCCTCAGCGCCTTCTCCCTGCCGTAGACCATGTAGTCGCTCTTCTTCACCGCGTAGTACATCACCCTCTCCATGACCTCCTTGGCGCGTACGTACTCGCTCTCTTTTAGCTGCTCCTGGGCGTTTTTAATCGCCTCCACCACGCCGTATTCGTTGGCGCAACAGGCAGGCACCACGGCGAGGACCTTGTCCTTGAGCCGGTAGTCCAGACCGCCCTCCTCCAGGAAGTCCTCCTTAGTCGGCCCAGGCCCCGCCACTATGACGCCCTTCAACGTCGGTATCTGGAGGAAGATCTTGTTCACCTCCTCCGCGACCACCTTGTAGAAGGCCTCCGCTAGATGCTCCGTCTGGCGCTTGTAGCGGTTCGCCGACTGGCCGCCCGCGCTGTGTTTACCCGGCACGAAGAACTCCACGGTCTTCACCACCTCCCACTGGCCCCCCTTCAGCAAGGCGATGACCGCCTCGCCCCGCTCAATCACCACGATGCCGTAGACCACACCTGCGTGTAGCTCCTCCTCCAGAATCTCGGTGTGAAACGCCGTGTCGCAGATGTACTTAAAGGTGTAGATGGGCTGCGGCGGCACCACCACGTAGTAAACCCACTCGTAGTTGCCCTGGTTGATCATGTGGAACCCGGCGAACACGGCCATGCCGTTTTCCGGCGCCTTGGCCTCGCCTTTGAGGTTGTTGATTATGCGCTCCAGCGTGTCCTGGACGTGGCTCCGCGTGGTTTTGTCCTTGATGTTGGCGGCTGTGGACCACTCGCTACGGAGCAGGTTAACAACGTCGGGGACGGGCCTCTCCGAGTTAATATAGAGGGTGATCAGCGTAGTGGCGTAGCCCCTAAACTTCTTCAAAAGGTTGATAAATGCCCTAAGCTCCACAGGCGTCTTGATCCAATATACGCCGTTAGGAGGCCTGCTGAAACTCATAGCAACGAGACGCGGGATCCATTTAAAAACTTAATGAATTCTATACAGCCCAGCGCCCCTCGGCGACTTGCCTACTGCTATTAGAAGAATCAACGTCGCGGCTAAGGCGGCTAGGCCTAGGGCGCCCAGCCCGCCGAGCGCCTCCCCAGCCGCCCCCTCCACCGCCGTGAATAGCACCGTCAAGCCCCACAGCGCATTCACCGCGCCGTGGAATGAGGCGGCGGGAAGCACGCTCTTTGCCGCGGCCACCAGCCGCAACATAAACGCGGACAGCAACACGCAGTAGAGAACAAAGAGGGGCACCCCAGCCCACCTCAGCTGTGGATAGTTGTGACCCAGCAACCCGATGGCAGTGGCGTGCCACAGGCCCCACACAACGCCGACGACGAAGATTGTTCTCAGATCGGGCCGAGAGCCCAGCCTCCTGTATAGGTAGCCCCTCCATCCCAGCTCCTCACCCAAGGCGAAAAAAGCGTTTATGGACAAGGCGGCTACGTAGGCGAAGGGGATCTGCACCACCAACGCAAGCCTCGCAACGTCTTCCGCGAGCCTAAGCCCTACAGCCCGTTCGGTCTCTTCCACAATAACCTTCACGGGCCTCCCCAAGTCCACGACGCCGACGGCCAACCCCACGGCCAGATATATGCCCACGGCCAGATACACGACGAGAGGCGCCAGCAAGAAGTAGAACAAGGCACGCCTCCCAAGCCCCAGATACGCCTTCAGCTCCTCTACCACGCTTCTACGCAACGCCTTAATCGCCAAGAGGGCGCCCGCAGTCGGCGCATACATCCGAAGCAAACCCCATACAAGTCCATATAGAGCAAGCGCATACAGATCCGCCACGCTACTCCTAACAGAAAGAAACCAGAAATCTAACAACGCCGCCAGCCCAAAAGACACCGCCAAAAACACCACCAAATCCCTCATACGCCCCCCTACACAATAAATTTAAAGTTTTGCCACACCTACACACGCAAGCCGTTGCCCGCGGCTTAGCGGTTATTCAACCCTATTGCGTGTTTCACCCCGCCTGGCTTAGGCTCTATAAATACCGCCATGCCATATGCAACGATTGTAGTCGCCGATGTTATTTGAATCGAACCCGAAGCTGATCGCAACGCTGACGCCGTGCGCCTTGGCGCGGTCCGCCATCTTCTCTATGGACCCTCTCCTCTCCTGCTTGGCTGTGAACCCCCGGTAGCTCCGCCCACGGGGCTTCACAACCCCTCAAGGTTCTTGCCCCCCAGGCCTTTGGACACATGGCGACGCCCATCGTGCGTACCCCGCCGTGTCTGGCACGTGGGGGGCCATCGCCGCTGGTGCGTCCCCCTTCCCAGTCGTCTCGGCGCCTCCTCTGTGCGGCGTCTGCGGCGGTAAGGTTTATATACCCTC
>JAVVGH010000040.1:0-7579 GCA_032249215.1 Pyrobaculum sp. | reverse complement strand
TAAGGTATATAAAGTGGTGCCGGTGGCGGCTTGTGGAGGCGGAGGAGCTGTTTCGGGCTTTCTACTACTCCCTGGGGCTTCCGCTGAGGTCGGTGATTGAGTATAAGATACGGAGGAGGGGCGGCTCCCCCTCGGAGGTTTTTGAGAAGCCGTGGCTTCTGCTCCACTACGTGGGGCTGGAGCTGGGTCAGCACAACGCGGAGCTCGTGGGCATGCTCTTCGTGGACTTCGCCAGGAGGCATCGGGTGGATCCTAAGGTGGCGGCTGAGGCGCTCCGCAGCCCCGAGGGGTGGCGTAAATTTGCAGAATATGTAAGGGACTTATGAGGGAGTTTTTCCAGGGCTTTACCCTCGTCTATGGGCCTCCGGGCTCCGGCAAGACCTCCCTGGCTCTCTACGCGGCGGCTCAGATGGGGGAGAGGATTATGTACGTGGGGTTTTATGAGACCGGCGACAAGTTGCGGGATAAGATCAGGGGGCTCGGGCTGGACCCGTCGAGGTTCGTGGTGTTGGATTACCTGTCTGTCTCCGACGTGGATGTCTTGCTGTCGAGCGTGGTGGATGAGTATCTGAAGGCGGCGCCTGACGTGGTTGTTCTAGACGGCATAAACGCCCTCCCGCAGTCTAGGGAGGCTGCGTCTGCCATCTACCGCGTGTTTCAGACCCCCACCATCGCCATTGGGGAGGAGCAGATCGGGGGGTCCCACTTCGCCTACGTGGCGGACTCCCTCCTGGAGGTGAGCCAGATTCTCCACCGGGGGGCCCGCTACAGGAGGGTCAGGGTTGTGAAGACCAGGCTGGGGCCCAGCCCCGGTGCCGAGTTCTACTTCACCATATCTAAACGCGGCGTCCACATCATCAAGAGGTGGTCTCAGAGCCGCCTAGGTGAGAGGGCCGTGGCGGCGCCTTCGGGGAGGCGGGTCGTCTTCGCGGAGGAGGTGAGGAATTCTCTTATGCGTATTACGCCGGGGCATACCAGGCCTGGCGTCTTGGCTGGGAGCAGGGTGGGGGCGTTTATCTGCGAACACCCGGCGTGTCTCCGAATAAGCGCGGCGTATCTATGTGACTACTTGGACAACGTGAAGGTGGGCGTGGTCTCCACGTACCGCTCCATCGGGGCTGTGGCGGCGCAGATGGGTTGCGGCGTGGAGGAGGTGGTGGTGCCCGCCTCTGCGCTTGGCGAGGATTTGCCGCTTGAGGAGGCGCTGGGGCGGGTGGGCGATGTGCCGGTTGTGTTCCTATATGGGCTTGAGGAGGTGTTGCACATGTACGGCGTGGAGAGAGTGGCGTATGTGCTGGACTTCGTACACAGCGTTTTGCCGGAGTCCGCCGTGGTGGCCACGTTTAGGGGCGTGGAGCCCGTGCCCGAGTTGCTTAATATATTCAACACGGTGTGGCGGTACTTCCCCGACCGCGCCGTGGTGGTGAAGTCGGCGCTGGGGTGGCCCGTCCACGAGCTCAAGATAAGGGAGGAGGAGGGTAGGGTTGTTTTTACTCTTTAGGGGTAGGTTAATAAATAACTGTAGTTTCGTGTTTGTGACCGGTAAGGACCCCAAGGCCACTATTTTGGAGATTTTGCGCAGGGAGGGCCCCGTCCCGGTGTATAGGCTGGCCAAGGCCTTGGGCCTCTCCTATGGGGCCATCCAGTGGTACATATTTAGCCTGGAGAGGGAGGGGCTTGTCCATACTATTAAGATCGGGAAGAGGCGGTACGTGGCCTTGAAGACCTCCGACTGGTTTGCCAACGTTAAGGTAGCCGACGTGATGGAGGAGTTTCTCCTCACCCTCTCCACCTTCGGCGTCAAGCCCGACATGACCCTCCGCGAGGCTATTGAGGTGCTGGAGAAGAAGGCGCCTCACATCGCCGAGCTCCTCCGCAAGCTTGTGGAGAAGACGTGAGGATCCTCCTGGCGGTTCTGGGGGTCGTCCTCATAGCGCTGGGGGTTGTCTCTCTTGTCCAGCCGGGCTACGCGCCGGGGAGGGCGCCGCCTTTTGGGCAGGGGTTCTCCGCGGCGCCGTCTACCCCCGTCGTCAGCGTCTCGGGGGGGCTCTACTTCAAGACTCTTCTGAAGGCGAGGGGGACCGGAGGGGTTATGTACCTCCGCTGCTACGTGTTTGACAGATACGAAGGAGGGGCGTGGGTCTACACCGGAGGGGGCGGAGGGGCGGCCTTCGGCGACGGCTTGGTGACCGTGGGCAGAGGCCTCTTTGTAAAGGGCGGTGAGCTCAACCTGACTGGCGCGTTGATGGGGGGTTGCGTCCCCGTGGCGTCTCCCTCTGTGGACGGCTTCATGCTCGGCGCCGTGCGGGTTGTGGCGCCCGGCGTGGCCCTCTCCGCGGATCTAGAGGGCCTCTTCGTCCAGACCCTCCGCGGGTCGCCTGGGTATGTAGCGGCGTATGTGGCTCGGGGAGGCTCCGCGGCGCCGGATGAGAGGTATCTCCAGGTCCCGCCTCAGCTCGGCGGGAGGCTTGAGGAGCTCGCGGCGAGCCTCACGGCCGGTTGCGCCGACGCCTCGTGTAAGGCCGAGAGGATTAAGCAGTTTCTTCTGGCGAACTACAGTTACGACGGCACGTTGGACGCGCCGTGGCCCCAGATCCCCCCCGGCGCGGATCCTGTCCTCTGGTTTCTTGAGGAGGGGAGGAGGGGGGTTTGTATACACTTCGCCTCGGCTTTTGTGTTGCTTGCCAGGGCCTCCGGCGTCCCCGCGAGGCTTGTGGTGGGCTACCTATCAGACGGGCCGGTCCCCGCCGAGTGGTCCACGGTGGCTTTCAGCCCCCACGCCTGGGCCGAGTACTACAACGGAAGCGGGTGGGTCGGCGTAGAGGCGACGCCGGGCGGAGGCGTCCCAGCTCCGCAGTTGCCGGCCCTGCCTCCTGCCGTGGCTTCCCTCCCCCAGCCTCCTCAGCCCGAGACCCCGCAGTTGCCTCCGCTGACCGGGGCGTCTCTGCCTGGGTGGATCCTCCCCGCGGCGCTGGCGGCGGCTGGCGCCGTCGCTGTGTTGACCTCGCTACGCCGCGTCGTCACGGTGGCGGTAGGCGAGGAGGTGGAATTTAGGACCCCCCGCGGCTTCTCCGTCTACGTCAACAGGAGGCTGGTGGGGAGGGCGCCCGTCAGGGTGAGGTTTGAGAAGGCCGGGACGTATCTGGTGAGGGTTGGGCCTGTGGTCTACGTGGTGCGGGTGGTGGACTACCGGAGGCTGGCGGGGGCGCTGTTTCTAAGGCTTCTGCGGAAGCTCCGCCTGCCTCCTACGGTGACTCCTAGGGAGCTGGCGGCTCTCCATCCTAAATATGCGGAGGCCGCCGATTTGTTTGAAAGGGTTAGGTTCGGCCCCGCGGCGTCTAGGGAGGACTTCGAGAGGCTGAGGCGGGCCCTATGATTTACGTCGCGCTGGGCGCGTTTCTCCTCCTGCTGGGCTACACGGAGCCTGTGTATAGATTCGCCGCGTATCCCCTAGGCGTGTTTTTCCTGCTCCACGGCGTCGGCGGGGTCCTCCACAGGCGGAGGCGGCACGTGTGGGGGTACTTCCTCACCTTTCTAGGCGTGGCCGCCGCCCTGTATCTACTGCCCCTTCTGACGGCTACGCATAAGGCGCTTCTAGCCGCGGTCGCCTTCGGCTTCTTCCTAAACGCGGCGCGCCACTTCGCCGGCCGCCTCAGGCGGCCTCTGGCGCCCCTCTCCATCGCCGTGACGGCTTGGGCCCTCGGCGCGTTTCTAGGGCTTGCGCGGGTGCCCCTCCTCCCCCTGGTTGTCTGGGGGGCGGGGGCCGGGGCGGCCGCGGCCTCTGCGCTGGGCCTGCTGGGGGGCCGCCTGAGGAGGGCGGGGAGGTTCTTCGCGCGGCACACGGCGTTTTTCGGCCTGCTGGGGGGCCTCCTCGCTGTGGTGTATTACGTGTCCGCGGCGGTCGGCCGGCCTTGGCTCTTCGCCGCCGTGGCGGCCTCCTCCGTGGCCGCCGTGCTTCTGCTCGGCGGAGACGTGAGGAGGAGAACGCCGGCGCGGCTTTACGACGACCCTGACGTGTTGGAGGCGAAGAGGGTGGAGGCGGAGTTCGTAAAGACGGGGGACGTGGCGTTGTTGGCGGCTTACGTGGCGTATCACCTGGCTAGGGGAGGCGTGGAGGAGGGGAAGGTGGTGGAGGCGGTCAGGGTAGCTGTGTCGTACCGCGACTTGGAGCCCTCACCCTTCGCGCCTCCCCTCGTGGTGAGGCTCGTGGAGGGGGTGAACAGGAGGAGGCGGGCGCGCCACCTCCAGAGGGTTAAGGCGGCTCTCAGGGCCTATCTGTAGGGTATTGGGGTTTTGGCGAGGGCCTCCCTCACGAGGTCGCGGGGGTCCCCGTCTTTCGGCGCTATTCTGTGGGCCAGCACGGCCACCGCCGCCTTCTTGACGTCGTCTGGCGTGGCGTAGTTGCGGCCGTCGAGGAGGGCGAGGGCTCTGGCCGTTTTGAGGAGGGCTATGGAGCCTCTGGGGCTTGGGCCGTAGGTGTTGAGGGGGTGGCGCCTCAGGGTCTGCACGATGTTGACCACGTACTGCACCACCGCCTCGTCTACATACACCTCCTCAGCCCAGCGCATCCACTGCAACACCTCCTCCCTTGTGAGGACAGGCGTGACATATATGGAGGGGTCGTCGCCGCGCCAGGATATGCGTCTCCTCAAGATCTCGGCCTCCTCCCTAGGCCCCGGGTAGCCCACCGAGAGTTGCATGAGGAATCGGTCCAGCTCCGCCTCGGGGAGGGGGTACACCCCCCTGTACTCCACGGGGTTCTGCGTGGCGAGGACTATGAAGGGCTCGTCGAGTTTGTAGGTGACGCCGTCTACCGTGACCTGCCTCTCCTCCATGGCCTCCAGAAGCGCCGCCTGCGTCTTCGGTGGGGCCCTGTTTATCTCGTCGGCGAGGAGGACGTTGGTGAAGACGGGCCCCCTCACGAACTCGAAGCGGGCCTCGTGGGGCCGCCACACGTTGACGCCTATCACATCGCTGGGCAACATGTCGGGGGTAAACTGGACGCGTCTGAAGGCGAGCCCCAGCGACTTAGCCAGTAGCTTCGCCAGGGTGGTCTTGCCCAGCCCCGGCGGGTCGTTGAACAACACGTGGCCCCGCGCGACCACGGCGGCGAGGAGGAGCTCCAGGGCCGCCGGCGACGCCACGTAGAACTGAGTAAGCACCTCCAGTATCTTCTTCACGGGGGAAAATCGATATATTCAATAAAGTTTATCCCCCCGTGCGCCCCCTCCTCCTCACCGCCGCGGTCCTCCTCGCCGCGGGGATACTCGTAGAGAGCACAGACGTGGCGTTGCTGTCGCTCATGCCGCTTGCCGCCTACGCCCTCAACGCCACCCTGGAACCTCCCAGATTCGCCGTGTCTAGGCGGCGGGTCGGAGGCGCGGTGGAGATAGTTGTGGAGTCGGACTGGCGCCCCGGCGTCTTCCACATCTACGAGTCGACGCCTGTGGAGTCCTCCGCGGCTCCTCCAAGGTGGAGGCTGTTTAAGCCGCCGTTTAGGCGCAGGCTGACGCTGAAGTACCGGCTCGCGGAGAGGGCTGAGCCGCTTCCTCTCGTGGTGGAGGCCTACAACCCCGTCTTCACCAAGCGGCGCGTCGCCACGTATCTGGAGGAGCCCAGAGCCGTCGCGGAGCCGGCGCCGCTGGGACCCGGCGCCGAGGAGTTCCAGGAGGTGAGGCCGTATCAGCCGGGGGATTCCATGCGGTTTATAAACTGGAGGGCCCTGGCCAAGACGGGCGAGCTCTACGTCAACAGATACCTGGGGCCTGAGGCGAAGACGGCGGTTGTCGTGGTGGACGCGCGGCGGCTACGGGGGCTTGTGCTGTCGGCGGCCGCCGAGGCGGCGGGGATCCTCGCCGAGCGGGGCTACTCGGTGAGCTTCTACGTGCTGGGCCACGGCCCGGCCCAGGAGGTGCCCAGGTCCTTCACGCCGTCGTGCTCCGGCTCCCCGGCCTGCGGCGACGTCACGATATACGTCGGCTCCCTCCGCGACGTCTGCGCCGTGTTGAGGTGCCCAAGGACGTATTACATAGACGTGGCCGCCTCCAACCCCCTTGTGGCCGTCAGAAGGCTGGGGGTGTACCGGGAGCTCAGGTCGGCGGGCGCGGTGGTGCTTAGGGAGGTGAAGGAGCTGGGGAGGGCGCTATGAGGCCATTTATAGGCGCGGCCGCCGCCGTCCTCCAATACCTCATGTTCGTGGGGCATCCCGTGCTTTCCCTCTACCCCCGCCTAGTCGACGGGGCGCTGGGCGGGGGCGCCTTCGCCGCCGTATTGCTGGCGCTGAACCTCGCCGTGGCCATGCGCTTCCCCTACACAGCCGCCTTCTCAACGGCGACGCTCTACTTGGCGGAGGCGGTGCTGGCGTCCCCCCTCCTCAGAACCCTTCTGCCCCTCCCGGAGCTACCTGCGCCGGACATCTGGCTCGGCGCGGCCGCGGTCCTCCTGCTCGTAGCGGCCTCCGCGAGGGGGCTACACGGGGCCTACCTCGCCGCCACTGCGGCCCCCGCCGCCGTAGTCCTCTACCTGAAAGATGCGGCCCCTAGGCTAGATGCGACGGTTGCCGCCGTGCTTCTGGTGGCGGGGGCGGCGTTGCTTGTCTACGCTACAAGATCTTCCCGGGGTTGAGGATGTTGTGGGGGTCGAAGATCTGTTTAAGCTCCTTCATGTAGCTGAGCACGGCCTCCCCCAGCTCAAGCGCCACGAGGTCCTTCTTCAACAGCCCGATGCCGTGTTCCGCCGAAACTGTGCCGTTGAGCCTCAGCACGAGCTGGGCCATGTCTCTGAGGAACCTCTCCACCTTCTCGGCCCCCTCGCCCCTCCTGTACCAGGTGGCGGGGTGGAGGTTCCCGTCCCCGATGTGGCCGCCGAGCAGAAGCGGCACGCCGTGTTTAGCCGCAAGCGCCTTCAGCCCGCGGACGGCCTCCGGGAGCTTAGATATGGGCACAGCCACGTCCTCAATAACCAAGACCCCTCCCTCCCTCTCAGCCGAGGCCACTTGACCTGAGAACAGCCTCCTCCGGGGCTCCAGCAACTTCATGGCGCCCTCCCACCCCACGGCCCTCTGCGCGACCTCGCCGCGGACTATCGACGTAAGTCTCTGCAACAGCCTCTCCTCGGCACCTGCGTTGACGTCTACTCCGAGAAACAGCGCGTTCCTCTCCTCCAAGCCCACAAGCGCCGAGGTCGGCGAATCGAGGAACTCGGCAAAGAGCGGCCATATCCGGCTCGTCCTCACCCTAACCACGTCCTCCACAAGGGCTTCCAAGTCGTCGTAATACGCCAGCAACGCCACTGCGGACTCCGGGACTGGGGCGAGCTTAAGCACCGCCTCGGTCACCAGCCCCAAGGTGCCTTCGCTACCCACAAAAAGCCTAACCAGGTCGTAGCCGTTTCTGCATTTATACGTCCGGCAACCCAGCTTCAACACGTCGCCGCGGCCGGTCACCACCCTCAGCCCAAGCACCCAGTCTCTCATCGTGCCGTATTTCGCGCCCCTCATCCCACCTGCGCCGTTGGCAACCGCGCCGCCCACAGTGGCGCTTTTCACAGAGCCGGGGTCAACCGGGAAGAAGAGGCCGTA
>JAVVGH010000039.1:0-7659 GCA_032249215.1 Pyrobaculum sp. | reverse complement strand
GGGGTGGCGGCTTGTTAGTGCCGGGTAGCGCGGGGGCGGCGTCGTGGGGTGTATGGTTTGTCGGTGGGGTATGTTTATAAGTGTGGGCTGTGGTGTTGGTATGGAGTTTCGGGTGGGGGAGGTCTCTGTTGCGCTTCTTAAGGGGGATATCACGGAGGTGGAGGCTGACGCCATTGTCAACGCCGCCAATTCGTATCTTGAGCATGGGGGTGGGGTGGCTGGGGCTATCGTGAGGAAGGGGGGTTGGGTGATTCAGGAGGAGAGCCGGGAGTGGGTGCGGAGGTTTGGGCCTGTTCCTGTGGGGGGTGTGGCGGTGACTTCGGCGGGGCGGCTTAAGGCGAAGTACGTCATCCACGCCGTGGGGCCGCGGTGTGGGGTGGAGCCGGTGGAGAAGGTGGGGGAGGCTGTGAGGAACGCGCTTCTTAAGGCGGAGGAGCTGGGGCTCTCCTCCATCGCGTTTCCGGCGATTAGCACGGGGGTGTTTGGGTGTCCGTACGAGGCGGCTGCTCTCGAGATGGCGACTGCGATAAGGGAGGTGGCCCCCAGGCTGGCGAAAGTGCGGAGGGTCTTGGTGGTGCTGTACGGCGACGAGGCGTATAACAGGTTTTTGGAGGTTTTTAAAAAGGTGTTTATTGGCTAGCGGCGGCTTGGATTACCGCCTCTAGTAGGGCGATGAAGTCGCCTTCGTTTTTTATGGATTTTACATAGTTGAGGAGTTCGGGGTCGTCGCCTAGGTCGAGTCTTTCGGCGGCTGTCTTGGTGTAGTCGGCGGCGTAGCCCGTGGCTGTGGGGCACTTCTTGTATGTGCCTGTTGTCATCTCCAGAGTCGCCTTGCCTCCCTGCATGGCGACTGTGGCGGCGGCGTAGGAGCCTCCTCTGCACTGATCCGCCGGGGCGACCTCCTCGAGGGTGAGGGTTGCCTGGATGTCTTCGCCGGTTTTGTAGATGTAGAAGCTGTGGAAGTTGTTTTCGTTGCGGGCGATTTTGTTGAAGGCGTCTACCCATTCTGCTATTTTTTCCATCTGCGTCGTGGGGCACAGCTATATAAATGTGTCTGCCGCCTCGGCCCCGGGCTATTCTTCTTGTATCACCGCGGCGTGTCTTGCTGAAAAGTAAACCTTTTTATTGGACGTGTCTCCGCGTGGCGTGGAGTTGCCTCTGGTGGTGTATCTCCATAGCTGCCCCAACTGCGGGGGGCCTATCACGTCGGATCGCCTGGCGGCTGGGCTCCCCTGCCGGGAGTGTCTGTCTAGGGAGGTCAGGGCGAGGTCTGTGGCTGAGGTGGTGGAGGCGTTGAGGCGGAGGAGGGCGTTGAGGGGTATGGCGTGGGTTGGGGAGTACCTTAGGGCGTATGAGGAGTTTTCTGCCTTCTTTAGGGGGGTGGTTGGTTACGAGATGTGGGGGGCGCAGAGGCTGTGGGCGAGGCGTCTTGTGAGGGGGAAGAGCTTCGCCGTTGTGGCGCCTACCGGGTCGGGGAAGACCACCTTCGTGTTGGTGTCGGCTCTGCATTTCGCCCGGCGGGGTGGGAGGGTTCTGCTGATATTCCCCACCTCCGCGCTTGCGCACCAGGCCCACAGGAGGCTTGTGGCTTACGCGGAGAGGGCGGGGGTGTCGCTGAGGGCGCTGGCTTACCACTCCCTGCTGGGGGAGGGGGAGAAGAGGGGGGTGCTGGAGGCTGTGGAGAGGGGGGATTTCGACGTGTTGATCGTGACCTCGGCCTTCTTGCCTAAGTACTTCGGGTTGTTGAGCAGGTACAAGTTCGACTTCGTGGCTGCTGACGACGTGGACAGCATGTTGAGGGCTACCAGCAAGAACATAGAGAGGATCTTGAGGCTTATGGGGGTTTCTGAGGAGGTGTTGGGGATGGCGCTTGAGGTGATAAATCTGGCGAGGCAGTTGAGGAAGGCGGAGGTGGCGGGGGATTTGAAGGAGGTTGAGCGGCTTTCGCAGGAGGTCTCCTCCCTCAGGTCTAGGCTTCAGGAGGCGGTGCGGGGGCTTAGGCTGGGGGTGTTTGTGGCCTCGGGCGCCTTGGCCAAGGCGAGGAGGACCACGCGTCTGCTCCTCTTTAGGGAGATCTTGGGCTTCGACGTTGGGGGGAGGGCGGAGGGGCTCCGCAACGTGGTGGATCTCTACGTTGAGGCTTCGCAAGACGTGGCGGCGCAGGTGGTGGAGCTCCTCAGGAGGCTTGGCCCCGGGGGGATCGTGTATGTGCAGGATAGGGACCTCGGCGTGTCTATCGTGGAGAGGGCGAAGGAGGCGGGCCTGGCGGTGGAGCATTTCTTCCGGCCGCGGAGGGGGGTGCTTGAGGCCTTTGAGAGGGGGGAGGTGGCGGTGTTGGTGGGGCTCGCCTCGGCGAGGTCGGCGCTTGTGAGGGGGATAGATCTGCCGCATGTGATTAGGTACGTGGTGTTTGTGGGGGTGCCTAAGTTCCGGTTTAGGGTTAGGATTGAGGAGTTCTCCATACCGGCTTACCTCACCTTCCTCTACAACGTCCGATCCGTCCTGGCGGGCGACCTGCGGTATAAGGCGGATAGGCTTATTGGCCAGCTGAAGCGCCTCGCGCCCTACGCCCTCAGCGTCCAGGCGGCTCTTAAGAAGTCCATGGAGGGGGCGGAGCTGTCCAGCTTCGACAGACACGCGGTGGAGGTGGTGAGGTCTGCTGTGGAGTTTGTGGGTGGGCTTCTGCAACTGGAGGAGGTGAAGAGGGCTGTTGAGTCCGCCACGGAGGTCAAGTTGGCCTACATAGATGGCGAGCTGTACGTCCTTGTGCCGGACGTGACCACCTACATACAGGGGAGCGGGAGGACGTCTCGCCTATATGCCGGCGGCTTGTCCAAGGGCCTCAGCGTGGTGGTGGTGGATGACAGGAAGGTTTTCTACGCCCTGCAGAGGGAGCTGAAGCTTAGGTTCGACGAGGCTGAGTTTAGGCACATAAACGAGGTGGATCTCGGCGCGGTGCTGGCGGAGGTGGATAGAGATAGGAAGGTTATTAGGGATATAGTGGAGGGCAGGCTGACGCCGGCGGCGAGGGGCGTCGAGCTGTTGCGCACTGTTCTCATGGTGGTGGAGTCGCCGACTAAGGCGCGTACCATAGCCAACTTCTTCGGGAGGCCCAGCCTCATAATTACAGATGGGGTGCCGATATACGAGGTGTCCACCGGCGACGCCGTGTTGATGGTCACCGCCTCCCTTGGCCACATATACGAGTTGCCCACCTCCCTCCAGAGGGTGGACGCGGGGCAGAGGGAGGTGGTGTCGCGCTGGTTCGGCGGCTTCAAACACGACGGGTACGACGGGGGGGAGTACGCGGTGCTTGTGAAGGAGGGCGGCTTCGTGCCGGTCTACAACAAGATCTGGAGGTGCCGCGGCGGCGTGTATGTGGACGACGCCGACGTGCCTCCCGACTGCAGGCCGCTGGATGTCCTCGCCGCGATTAGGAACATCGCCGTGGAGGTAGACTCCGTTCTCATAGGCACCGACCCCGACTCGGAGGGGGAGAAGATCGCCTTCGACCTCTACCTCGGCCTCCGGCCCTATGTCTCCGACATCAAGAGGGTGGAGTTCCACGAGGTGACGAGGAGGGCCATCCTAAACGCCCTAGCCAGCCCGAGGGCGGTGAACTACTCGCTGGTTATGGGCCAGATCGTGAGGAGGGTGGAGGACAGGTGGCTGGGCTTCGGCCTCAGCAAGATCCTGCAGAGTAGGTACCAGAACCCCAACCTCTCGGCGGGGAGGGTCCAGACCCCGGTGTTGGGGTGGGTGGTGAAGACCTACGAGGAGTCTCTCAGAAACAGGGTGTACAACGTGGACCTCCAGCTGGACGACTTGGATCTGAGGCTTCAGGTGCCGGGGGAGGTGTTGCAGGTTCTGCGTAAGAAGAAGAGGGTGGCCGTAAAGCTGCTTGAGAGGGTGGAGAGGTCTGTGAACCCGCCTCCGCCCTACACCACGGACGAGTTGCTGAGAGACGCGGTGAATAAGCTGGGCCTCTCTGCGGATTCCGCCATGAGGCTTGCGCAGGACCTTTTCGAAAGCGGGTTGATAACGTACCACCGCACCGACAGCACGCGGGTGTCCGCCGCAGGCATAGCCATCGCCAGGGAGTACGTCGCCAAGAGGTTCGGCGAGGAGGCGTTTAGGCCTAGGGCTTGGGGCGAGGCAGCTGAGGGGGCGCATGAGGCCATTAGGCCCACGAGGCCTATCGACGTGGAGGAGCTGAGGGGTTTGGTGAACGCGGGCGTGTTGCAACTTGCCATACGGCCTACGCGGAGCCACTACCAGCTCTACGACCTCATCTTTAGGCGGTTCATGGCGAGCCAGATGGAGCCCAGCGTTGTGGAGGTGGCGAGATACGCCGTAGAGATAGACGGCCACGTCCTCCAGCTTGAGAGGACTGTCAACGTGAAGCGCCAGGGGTTCCAGGTCCTTTATCAGCTCGTCCCCGTGGAGCCTGAGCTACCTACCGGCACCCTTGACGTGGTGGTGAGGCGGTACCGCGTGATCAGGAGGATACTGTCGCAGGCCGACGTCCTCGCCTTGATGCGGCAGAGGGGCATCGGCAGGCCGAGCACCTACGCCAGGATCCTCCAGGTCTTGGCGAGGCGGTACTACGTCTACGTGGCTGGGCGCAACAAGCTGATGGTGCCCACTAAACGCGGCATCGAGGTGTACCGATTTCTTGAGAGCAACTTCGGCGAGTTGGTCTCCGAGGAGCGGACGCGCCTCATTGAACAACACATGGACGCCATAGAGGTGGGGAAGGCGAGCTACGAGGAGGTCCTCAACGAGCTCTTCCACGAATTCAAGAAGGAGGTGTTGCCGCACTTGACGCAGGCCGGCTAGGAGGAGAGGTATATCCCCGGCTTCAGGGGGAGCGCCGCCTTCTTCTTGCCGCCCAGGTCGGGGGCTGAGGCGTCCTCGGCGTCGTACAGCTCTACGGAGGCGCCGAGCATCTTCTCCAAGTAGGGCTTGTAGGACGTAAGCGCCTCCAGCTCGTCGAACTTGTCCACAGACGCCACCAGCGACCTAACCTCCTCCCCCAGGGACTTGAGGAGGTCCACGAGGCGTTTGGCGGCTTGCGGCGGCGCCCCGGCTTGTATCGCGGCGCGTACGTCGCCGCTGAGCGCGGCCTTAGCCCACTCGAAGCGCCGGTTCACGTAGACCGCCACCTTCCTCGTCCCGGGGCCGAAGGCGGGTATCTTCTTCACGTCTTCTATCAACATGTCCACGTATCTCTTCGCCAGGAGAGCCGCGGGGTCTGCCTTAAGCGAGGGCCAGGGGGCCGACGCGGCGAAGCCCCCGCCGCCCAGCACAGCCCAGAGCTCCTCGGCGAGGTGCGGCGCGATGGGCTCCATGGCGATGACCCACGCCTTGGCGGCCTCGACCGCGAGCTTAGACGGCCTCTCCACCATGGAGAGGTACTGGTCGAAGGCGGACTTGGCGTTGTACAGGACGTCCACGGCGGCCTGCCTCACCCTAACCCTTTGGTATGCCTCCTTGACCCTCTCCAGGATCTGCGCCACTTCAGACGCCAGCCACAGATCCAGCCAGCTGGGGGCGCGGTCCTCCGCCGTCTGCGCGATCCTCTGGACGAGGGCGTATATGGCCATGAGTTGCTGGGCGTTGCGGCGCGCCTCGGCGTCTCTGAAGTCCAGGTCCTGCTCCACCTCGGCGGCGATGGCGAGGGTTGCCCTCAGCGGGTCCGGGCCGTACATCTCCACGGCCCTGTCCAGCGGGAGGACGTTCCGCTTTGACTTGCTCATCTTCTCGCCCTCCCTCAGCACCCAGCCGTTAGCCACGATCTGCCTCGGCCACTTCTCCCTGGGGAATATGGCCACGTGGTTAAATATGAAGAAGGTGAGGTGGTTCGGTATTAGGTCTTTGCCGGAGTTCCTAGAGTCGAGGGGGTACCAGTAGTCGAACTCCTCCCTGACGGCCCTGAGGACCTCCGGCGGCACGCCGGTCCTCCTCGCCGCCTCCTCGGGGGAGCCCTGCCCCAGGAAGACGTAGTCCCAGAACTCCTCGGTCAGCTGCTCTGGCTTGATGCTGAACTGCCTGATCTTCTTTATCACCGCGTAGAAGGCCATGTAGATGGTGGAGTCGCTCAAGCTCTCTACGACCCAGCCCTGGCTCCAGGGGAGCGGGGTGCCCAGCCCCCAGGTCCTGGCGCAGGCCCTCTTGTCGAGCCAATCCACCGTGGCCAGGAAGTGCGCCTTGGCGTCGCTCGGCACCATGGACATCTCCTCTATCAGCCTGCGGGCCGCCTCCTTCCACCTGGGGTCGCCGTAGTTTATGAACCACTGATCCTCCAGCACCTTCACCACGATCTCGGTGCCGCAGCGGCAGTACACCGGCTTGTTCATTACGTCGTACATAACGCCCCCCAGGCCCGACTCCACGAGCCATCTCGCTATGAAGTCCCGGGCCTCCTTGACGGGCCTCCCGGCGAAGAACATCCGGAAGACGGCGCGTAGCATCGACTTGGCGGGCTCCGGAAGGTGCTGGCCCACCCTCTCCGCCACGTCCTCCCGCATCACGCCGCGGGCGTACTCGGCGGAGTAAACCTCCTTGGTGGCCTCCTCGAGGGCGGGGTCGGTCTGGCTCTTAACGCCCATCCTCTCCACCACCTCCTTGGCAGGGTACTCGCCGTATCCCTCCACTTTTATCAACGGGATCAGCCGCTCCAAGCCCATGTCTCTAAGCGCCGCGTAGTCGTAAGGCGCGTGGGCGGGGACGGACATCACGACGCCGGTCCCCACCTTGGGGTCCACGAAGCGGGCTTCGTATATCTCGACCCACTCGCCGGTCACCGGGTTCTGGACCCACCTGCCCACGAACTCCCGGCCCCTGGCCTCCCTCAGCACCTTCACCTCGCCTTGGAAAGATAGGCGAAACGCCGCGTCTCTGCTCACCACCATCCTCCTCCCGTTGAGCTCAGCAACTACGTAATCGGCGTCTGGGTTTATCCACAGGTTGGTGACGCCGGGGGCGGTCTCAGGCCGGAGGGTGGCCGTGGGGAAGGTCAGCCCCTCCCCGTCGGCGAAGTATATAAGCGTCCACTGGCCGATGTCGGGCTCCTTGTCGTCCTTCGTGTCGTGGGCGCCGACCGGCATGGAGTGCCGGGGGCACCACCCCACCGGGTGCCTCCCCCTCACGATGAGGCCCCTCTTCCTCAGCTTCTCAAACTGCCACTGGATGAAGCGCTGGTACTCGGGGTCTACGGTGGTGAACTCCCTGGTCCAGTCTATGCCCAGGCCGAACCTCTCCATGGCCCTTTTAGACTGCTGGTGGAAGTACCTGGCCAGATACAGCGGGTCCCCCATCTTCCTGATCTCCTCCTCGGGGACGCCGTAGATCTCCATATACTCCTCCATCACCGTCTTGTCCCCCGCCGCTATGACTTCGGCTATTGTGAGTATGGGCGTGCCGGTGTAGTGGAAGCCCATGGGAAACAGCGAGACCTTGCCCATGTGTCGGTTGAACCGCGCCAGAATGTCGGCAATTAGGTAGGTCCTGCCGTGGCCTATGTGGATAGCGCCGTTGGGGTAGGGATACGCAGCCGTTATGAAGAACTTCGGCGTCCCCGGCGACGGCTCCGGCTCAAAGACCTTAGCCTCCCTCCACCTCCTCTGCCAGCGCTCCGCCAGCTCAATAAAGAAACGC
>JAVVGH010000038.1:0-7767 GCA_032249215.1 Pyrobaculum sp. | reverse complement strand
GGCGGGTAGCATCTTTCTGAGCGAGCGCCACGCCGCATATAGAACAGGCGCCACGTCGGCGGGAGTTAGAAGACCTTTTCTCAACACGTATGTAACCGCCGCGGCGGAGATGAGCCCACACCGGCAACGCGGCGTATTTCTGAATAGTATCGACGGCACGAAGAGGGTAACCACCGCAAAGGTCATGGAGCTACACCGCGGCTATGCCCACCGCGAAGAAGTCGGCCGCCGGGAAGAGAGTTGCCCGCGCCAAGGTTTAGCGTGGCCTGTGGGGCTGAGGCTCCGGGCTCCCTACGGGGTACTTCGTTTGCTACTGGGCGGCGAGCCCTAGGTATATCCGCCCCAGTTCTTTTTCTTTGAGCAACTCCTCCGGAGTCCCCCTCCAGTGGACTCTTCCGCTTACCAACAGGTAGACCTGGTCTGCGACCTCGAGCGCCTTTCTTACGTTTTGTTCTACGAGCACCACAGTGTAGCCGGCGTCTTTTAACTTCTTCACGACGGCCATCACCTCCTCAGCCATCTTCGGCGCGAGCTGTGCGGTGGGTTCGTCTAACATGAAGACCGTGGCCCGCCTCACCAGAGCCATCCCGATAGCCACCAACTGCCTCCACCCCCCGCTGAGCTCGTTAGCCGGTCTCCTCAGCATCTCTCTAAGCGGGACGATGTGTAGAACCTCGTCGAGTCTCTTTTCGAACTCCGCCTGGCTCAGCTGATAGGCAGCCATCCGCAGGTTCTCTAGTACCGTAAGAGAGGCGAAGATGTTTCTCACCTGGGACACGTATGCCACGCCTCTGCGGGCTCTTTCGTGTGTAGGGAGCTTGGTGATGTCTTCGCCGTGTATGTAGATGGAGCCTCTGTAGACTTTGGCGATGCCAAAGATGGCCTTGAGGAGAGTAGATTTCCCAGAGCCGTTGGGGCCTAACACGGCCGTTATCTCCCCCGGCTTCGCCACGAAGTTTATGTCAAAGAGCACTTGAAGCTTGCCGTAGCCTGCGTCTAAGCCCTCGACTCTTATCATGCCATAAACACCTCTATTACCTTTTTATCAGACAGCACCACGTCTGGCCTTCCGTGGGAGAGGGCCCGGCCGTTATAGAGCACGTACATGTAATCCGCGTAGTCCGCAGCCAAGTCGAGCCGGTGCTCAACCACGAGAAGCGTATAGCCGCGGCGGGCTAGGCCACGCATAAACTCGAAGAGTTGTTTAGCCAGGGCGGGGTTCAGCCCGGCGCCGGGCTCGTCCATCAATATCAACTTCGCGTCGGCCATCAAGACCCTCGCTATTTCGAGAAGCTTCAGCTGACCCCCGCTTAGATGAGCCGCCGGCCTATCCCACATGTGGTCTAGGTTGACCAGCTTGAGGATTTCGAGGGCACGTCTTGCCAACTTATCCTCTCTACTCCTCCACCGGAGATCCAGGGGGGACTCCGCGGCGACTGCGCCAAACACCACGTTGTCTAGGACAGAGAGTTTTGCGGCGACCCGCGGCGTCTGAAACGTCCTCGCTATGCCGCGCCGCGCTCTTACATGCGGCGGCGCGTGGGTTATGTCGACGCCGCCAAAGACAACCCTCCCCCTCTCTGGTCTGTATATGCCTGAGATTACGTTGAGGAGGGTGGTTTTGCCGGAGCCGTTGGGGCCTGCGAGGATGGAAAAAGTGCCGGGGTTTACCGCGAGGTCCACCCCGTCGAGGGCGACCAACCCGCCGAATTTTTTAACTACTCCGCTAACTTCCAGCAAGGGCCCAGAGCTCATAGTCGGCGGTGTCTCTGTCGTGGTTTTGATTAAGCCGCGTGAGTCCAGAGGCGCCGAAGTATTTGGCGGCCACCTCGGGGAACTTGGCGAAGAACTTGGCAGTGTCGGCGTCGCCGCCGTTTTCAAGTATGGTGTAGGCTATGAGCCACACCGCGTCGTAGGCGTTGTAGGCGTAGGCGTCTGGCTCCCTCCCAAATTTGCTCAGTAGGTACTCCCTTACCCTCTGGTAGTAGGGGCTCCGGGCGGGGGCGAACTTAGTGCTGACGAAGCCGCCTACCTTAGTTGCGAATTGACAAACCTTGGGGTCTGTGAGCTCCTTGAGACCGGTGGAGCCGTCGGTGCCGTACCACTTCACTTGGCTCAACACAGGATAGTTGGCGGCGGTTAAGAATATGGACTGAAGCTCCGCGAAGCCGGGGGCCACCACCGCCACCTTGTCGGCGCCGTGTTTAGACACCGCGGCGGAGACTTTGTCCGCCAATGTGCTAACCTCGGCGGAGAACTCGCCCTTCTGGGGGTCGTACGCCGCGGCTACCGTAACCTCCATCTGCCCCTCTAGGAGAGACCTCAGCTGGTTAGCCAGGCCGCGTCCCCAGTCGTCGTTGCGGTGTATGATCACCACCACCTTGACGCCCTGGGACTTGAGGACGGTGGCTAAGGCCTTGGCTTGTTTTGTGTCGTCCGGCGGGAGGCGGAAGACGTAGTCTGTGGATGTGACTAGGCCGGGAGCCGTGGAGGAGACCGAGATTAGGATGAGCTTGTTTTCATTTGCATACGGCTTCATTTGACGTACCTCGCCGGAGGTCCTCACGACGAAGTACCTAACGCCCTTGGCGTGCAACGACTTCAACTTGTCTAGAGCCACGGCGGGGTCGGCCTGGGTGTCGTCGGCGAGGACTCTTACTCTAAACGGCGCGTTTATGCTGGTGAGGTAGCGATTTACGTCCTCTGCGGCGAGCTCCGCGGCGGCTCTGGCGAGCTCGCCTAGGGAGCCGAGCCGGCCTGACAGAGGCTGGAGCACCCCTATGTCCACAACTCGGGATACCTGCGTAGCGGTGGTGTTGACTATGACCGGAGTCTTTACTCCAGGAGGCGGCTGGACCGGCTGCGGCGCACCGAGAACAACCTTGTCCTCCGATGCTATGTACATACCGACCAGCTTCCAGCTACACGCCGCGGCGGTTGTGGTGGTTGTCTGCTGTGTTTGAGTAGACGTAGTTGTGGTTGTCGTCGTCGGAGTCGTGGCAAGAGGGGCTGTTGTGGTGGTTGTCTGCTGTGTTTGAGTGGGCGTAGTGGTCTTCGGCTGAGTTGTCGTCGTCGGAGTCGTGGTGGGAGGGGCGGTTGCGGGTCCCTGTAAGAGCAGTATGGCGGCGGCTAAAGCCAACACAATTATGCCTACTACTATGCCAATTGTTTTCGTATTCATGTAGGCCGGTTCCTTATACTTTAAAAATGTTGTCTTCGTGAAAGGCTATGAAGCTTGACATCTGGGTTGTGGTTGCCGTCCTCGTCGTGGGGTGGGCCGCGGCGCTTTTGTTCTCCCCCCACGTGGCTCTCGACGGCGTTATGTATTCTAGCGTGTTGGCGATCTCCGCGGTGGCGCTCACCATGACCTTTCTCACCACTAAAGTGCCGAATTTCGCCCACGGCGCAGTTATGGGAGTTGGGACGCTCACGGCGCTTGTCCTCACTCAGCGGTTTGGAATCTCGCCGTATTTATCTGGGCTCGTGGCGCTTCCCTTTTCAGCCGCGGCCTCGGTAGCGCTTTACTACACCTTGTTGCCCATCTACAGGCGCGGCGCGTCTCCCATTATACTCATGATGGCGTCTATGGCATACAACGTTATTCTCCTCGGCGTCCTCAACGCCGCCGCTGACTACTTCGGCAGGGCTTGGGCCGTCTTTACCAGAGGCTACACCTTGAAAAGCGCGGATTTCCACATAGCAAACATCCAAGGGCTCGCCGTGGCGGGGCCTTTGATCATGGTGGCCGTGGCCTTCTCTCTCTACCTCTTCCTCTACAGGACAAAACTGGGAGTCGCGTTGAGAGCCGCCGTGGAGAACGAAGAACTTGCAAGATCTCTCGGCATCGATGTGGACAAGGCCTTTTTAATCGCCTGGGTCCTAGCGGGTCTGCTGGCAGGCTACTCCGGCGCCTTGTTTACTCTTTACTTCTCCGTAGAGCCCGACACCGGCTGGATGATGCTGGCCAACATCTTCGCCGCCAGCATAGTAGGCGGCCTCACCAACGTCTTCGGCGCAATACTCGGCGCCTATTTCATGGGCTTCGTAGAGGTGCCTCTCGCCACGTGGGTCGCCTCTGCGGCGACGGGCGAGCCCTACCTAGTCCTTCAGTACAGGCCGCTGTTGCCTCTCATCGCTGTGGCTTTGTCTCTCCTCGTCCTACCACGCGGCTTGACTTCGCTCGGCAGGAGGAAATGAGGTGGATAAGTCTCATAGGGCTTTACCTATACCTCCTGTCGGCGGCTTTCGTGGCCTTAACCGGCCAAGACCTCCTCTCCTACGTCTTGGGTTCCGTAGTCGACGTGGCGATTTTTGCGGTAATCGCGCTTTCGTTGAACCTAGAGGCGGGCATAGGCGGCATACCTAACTTCGGGAAGGTCCTCACGGTCACTGCCGGCGCTTTTGTAGTGGGCGGGCTTATCCCCAGAGTCGCCATGGCCGTATACGGCGTGAAAGGCGACTTCGTCTACGACAACCCGGCCGTCGTCTCCGCCCTCTCGCAGGCTCTAGATCTCTGGACCTCCGCGGCGCTGGTCTCCGCGGCTTTGATCCTCTCCGCCGCGGTAGGCGCCGCTTTAGGCATGGCGATGGCGGCGCCGGCGGTGAGGCTTAGAGAGGACTACCTAGCCATAACCCTCTTGGCGCTTGGAGACTTCCTTTTCTACGTCGGGAGGTACTACGAGCCGCTCGTAGGCGGGACCCTCGGCGTCTCGCTTCCGCCATTTCTCGAGAAGATCTTCGGCGGAGGCGCCGCGCGTTACCTAGGGGCAAGTCTGTTGACGGGCGCGGCGGCGCTTCTGCTGTACCTCCTAACCGAGAGGGTGACCAGCTCCCCCTACGGAAGGGCTTTGAGGGTTCATAGAGAAGACCCAGAGCTCGTGGAGGTTATGGGCCGCTCTGCGACTAGGCTGAGGCTTTGGGCGTTGGCCATAGGAGGGGCTCTTTCCGCCGTGGCAGGCGCTCTATACGCCCTGTACGTCGGCGCGGTTTTTGCAGGTTCTTTCACCAGAATTACCTACACCTTCTACCCCTGGCTAATGATGATACTAGGCGGCATGGGCAACAACCTAGGCGTAGTCAACGGCGTCTTCATATTCGTGACGCTCCGTAGGTTGATAGACATTTACAAATATGAACTTTCGGCAGTCTTAGGCTTCGACCCAGTCTGGCTGGCGTATATCCTCTTCGGGGCCATAGCCTTAGCCATAATAGCGCTGAGACCCGAGGGCCTCGTGCCAGAGGAGCCCACTCCGCTGGCGAAAAAAGCCGGCGTTTTAAAAAGTAAATAATTAAAACCACTAAGCCGACGCGCCTATGGAGGAATTACTTGTCAAGGCCCTGGACTACGGCTTATTACTCGGCGCCTCCTATGTGGAGGTCAGGTGGCAAAGGGACTCAGGCTCAGCCGCGGGGCTGAGAAACGGGCAGTTTGAATTCGCCGTATCATACTCCTCGCAGGGCGTCGCCGTCAGGGCGGTGGCGGGGGGCGGCTTGGGGTTCGCCGCCGCGCCCAGCATGAAGCTCGAGGACGTGTTCGGCGCCGTTGAGAGGGCGGTTAAGCTCGCCAAGGCCGCGGGGAGGGTGCGGAAGAGCCCGGTGGCGCTCAGCGGGGAGGGGTTGGCCAAGTTCAGCTACAGCCTCCCAGACATCCCCCTAGACCCCGTGGAGCTGGCGAAGACTCTCGACGAATACGCCGCTAAGGACTTGACCGTGCGGCGTTTCTACGTCAATATATGGACGACGGAGAAGCGCGTATTGACTAGCGACGGGGCGGACGCCTACAGCAAGATACCCAGGGTCTACGTATTCGGCATGTTTATCAAACACGAGCCGTCTCTCGGCAGCCTCCAGAGGGATGTATTCCTCGGCGGCACCTCGGCCGACTCCCTACGGGGCGCGGAGAAGGCGGTGGAGGAGGAGTCCCGGAAGGTGTCTGCGCTTCTGGAGAAGGCGCGCCCCGTCTCGCCGGGGAGATACGACGTGGTCTTCGCCCCGGAGATGACGGGGATATTTGTTCACGAATCCATAGGCCACCCCTTCGAGCTCGACAGGATCTACGGCAGGGAGGGGGCGGAGGCTGGCGAGTCTTACCTAAGGCCGGAGAACCTCAGGGTTAAGATCGGGAGCGACTTGGTAAACATCACTGACTACCCGGCGTTGCCGGGCACCTACGGCTTCTACCTCGTGGACGAGGAGGGCGTGGTGGCCAGGCCCAAGCAACTGGTGCGGGGCGGCTGGGCCACCGAGTTTATCACAAACAGGCAATACGCCGCGGTGTTGGGCGTCCACAGCAACGCGGGGGCGCGGGCGTCGGCTTTCGACAGGGAGCCCATACCGCGTATGTCCAACACCTACCTCGAGCCAGGCGACTGGAGGCCTGAGGAGATTATACGGGACACTAGGCGGGGGATATACGTGGCGTCTTACACCGAGTGGAACATAAACGACACCAGGTACTCCGGCAGATACGGCATCTTCGAGGGCTACCTCATCGAAAACGGCGAGCTGAAACAGCCAATCAAGGGCTTCATCGAGGTGGACACCCCAGAGCTGTGGGGGAATGTAGACGCCGTGGGGCGCGACTTCCAGCTCTTCGTAGGCACGTGCGGCAAGGGCAACCCGTCGCAAGGCGTCCCCGTGACCATGGGCGGGCCCACCTTCAGAAGTAGAAATCTCAGGGTGGTGCCATGATTCTGAAGATACTACAACGCCACGTCGACGAGGCCATTGTCGTGAAGACGAGAGTCAGAAACTACATGGTCCGCTTCGCCAACAACGAAATCACCGCCTTCAAGAGCTGGGACGTGGACAACACCTACATATACCTAGCCAAGGGCAGAAGGACTACTTTCTTAAGCGCCACGGGAACCCCCGACCTGGCGCAGATAGAGGAGGCCGTGAAGAGGCTGGCGTCTCTTCCAGAGGACCCCCTCTACGTGCCTGTGGAGGGGCCGCGGCCCCCAACCCGCCGCGAGTCTCCGGAGGACTTTGAGAAGTTGCCTGACCTTGTGAAGAAGGCTGTGGACTCCGCGGCTGGGGTAGAAAGAAGTGCAGGCGTCGTCAACCTATCCTACGTCGAAGTTGAGTACGAGGACTCGGCTGGGCGCGGGGGCCAGTACGCCGTCAACAGGGTCTATATGGCCATGCGGTCTTTTCTAGGCGAGCTCTCCGCCACGGCCGCAACCGCAGGTAGACGCATCGCCGACATCAAGGCGGAGAAACTAGGCGAAGAAAACTCGCAACTCCTCTCCCTGGCCAAGGGACTGCCGCAGAGACGTATAGAGCCCACCAAGGCGGATCTTCTCCTGTCCCCGCTCGTGTTTGGGCACCTCGTGGGGGAGTTGCTGTACTTCTGGACGAACGGCTCCGAGGTCGTGGCCAACAGCTCCCGCTACACGAAGGAGGACGTGGGGAGGCAGGCGGCCTCCGAGCTACTCACCGTTGTGGAGAAGACCTACGACGAGTCGGCACACGGCTACGTCCCCTTCGACTTCGAGGGGACTCCGCCGAGACCCGTCGAGGTATACAGAAGGGGCGTCCTCAGCGGCTTCATCCACACCAGGCGGACAGCCCACGCCCTGGGGATGGAGCCCACGGGCCACGCCCTCTACGGCTGGGCCAGGCCTGCGCCGGGCCACGTGGAGATCGCTCCGGGGGACGGGCCGGCGGAGTTGGAGGCGTTGCTGGCGGATCTCCGCAACGGCTTTTACATACACGGCAACTGGTACACCCGGTACCAAAACGTGAAGACTGGGCAGTTCTCCACGG
>JAVVGH010000037.1:0-7788 GCA_032249215.1 Pyrobaculum sp. | reverse complement strand
GTAGCGACCCCGCGAGACAGCGGGAGGTCCCGGGTTCGAATCCCGGCCGGGGCTTCAGCGAGGTTTTCCTCCGCCAAATCCGGCAGGAGGCTTCACTTTCTCCCAGACGCAACAAACGACATGCATCCCTGGGGGCCTCCGCCGTGGAGCTGGCGAAGTTTTGAAGCAATACGCCACAGGTTAGGTTTCCCGTGGAGCGGCACAGCGTTGTTAACCCGCAGGTGTGAACGCGGGTCTGAACATCAAGGAATCGGGGTGTCAAGCATGTCCTGCTCCTGTAGGCAACCCGCCTAAAACAGCAACACTCTTATAATCCTGCGTGCGATCCATCTTTTAATTTGGAGTATGTAGAGTATAAGCGCCGCTGTGAATAGTATGTTCAAAACCCAGGACACTGGTCTCAGAATCTGCAGGGCTGGGTCTAGGTCTATCGGCGGGTTCAGCGCGCTACGCAGGACCTGTGTAGCTGTGTAGTAGATTTGGGGCCCCGCCAGGGGGATTACGGCGAGCACTAGGGATAGGGACAGCATGAACCCCACTACGCCGTTCCACAGCAACGGCTCCGGGGCTGTGGTTACGCCTAGCGTAAGTGCTATTGCGTAGACCGTGGTGAAGACCGCGATGCCTAGGTAGAGCTTCATGTATCCCGCAACCTCTCTATCAACCACTCGATTACGTGGCTGTGGGCGGTGCCAGCTTTCCTGGGCAGTTCCTCTAGGCATTTCTTAAAGGCTTCCATGAAGTAGATAGGCGATTTATTTATATGTTTCACATAGGAGATGTGGAGTTGAAGATTTGGCCTCTAGACGCCACCTACACCGTCGTCGGCGGCGTGCCGGAGGTGCGGATTTTCGGCATTTCAGAGGGCTCGGAGAGGGTGGTTGTTGTGGACAGGCGCTTCAGGCCGTACTTCTACCTGGACTGCCCCGTCTGCGACGCGGCGGCGGTTAAGGCTTCGCTCTCCCGCGTCGCTCCGGTGGGGGCTGTGGAGGTTGTGGAGAGGAGGTTTCTGGGCCGCCCCAGGAGGTTCCTCAAGGCGGTTGCCAAAATACCGGAAGACATAAAGAAGCTTAGGGAGGCGGCGCTGGCTGTGCCAGGCGTCTCCGGCGTGTACGAGGCCGACATACGTTTCTACATGCGTTACATGATAGACAAGGGCGTGGTCCCCTGTGGCTGGAACATCGCAGAGGTGGAGGAGGCGGGCAGGCTGGGTCACCTCCCCCAATACGTAGTAAAGGAGTGGAGAGGCATCTCCCCGGGGTTTCCACCGGCACTCCGCGTCTTGGCGTTTGACATAGAGGTGTACAACGAGAGGGGCTCCCCTGACCCAGCCCGGGACCCCGTTATTCTCATCGCTGTCAAGACCGGCGAGGGCAAGGAGGAGGTTTTCGAAACCTCTGGGGACGATAGGGATGCGCTACGCGGTTTTGTGGAGTTTGTCAGGTCGTATGACCCCGACGTGGTTGTTGGGTACAACTCCAACAACTTCGATTGGCCCTACCTAGCAGAGCGCGCGAGGACGGTGGGGGTTCCGCTCAGGTTAGATAGGCTCGGCGGGTTGCCCCAGCAGAGCGTGTATGGGCACTGGTCTGTGGTTGGCAGGGCCAACGTGGATCTCTACAACATAGTGGAGGAGTTCCCCGAGATCAAGCTCAAGACGCTTGACCGCGTCGCGGAGTACTTCGGCGTTATGAAGAGGACGGAGCGCGTCCTCATCCCCGGCCACAAGATCTATGAATACTGGAACGACCCAAGCAAAAGGCAGTTGCTCAGGCAGTACGTCCTAGACGACGTGAGGTCGACGCTTGGGCTTGCAGATAAGCTCCTGCCGTTTCTGATACAGCTCTCCGCCGTGTCGGGCCTTCCCCTCGACCAAGTGGCCGCGGCCAGCGTGGGCAACAGGGTGGAGTGGATGCTTCTGCGCTACGCCTACCGCATGGGCGAGGTGGCGCCCAACAGGGAGGAGCGGGAGTATGAGCCGTATAGAGGCGCAATAGTTCTGGAGCCGCGGCCCGGCTTATACGACGACATTTTGGTGCTGGACTTCTCCTCTATGTACCCAAACGTCATGATGAGGTACAACCTCTCGCCGGATACCTACCTAGAGCCGGGGGAGCCGGACCCCCCTGACGGCGTTGTGGTTGCGCCAGAGGTGGGCCATAAGTTCAGAAAAAGCCCGCCGGGCTTCGTCCCGCAGGTTCTCAGGGAGCTTGTGGCCCTTAGGAAGGTGGCTAGGGAGGAGATGAGGAAATACCCGCCTCACTCGCCCGGATACCGGGTGCTCGACGAGAGACAGAGAGCACTTAAGGTAATGGCCAACGCCATGTACGGCTACCTGGGCTGGGTGGGGGCGAGGTGGTATAGGAGGGAGGTGGCGGAGTCCGTAACCGCCTTTGCCAGGGCCATACTGAGGGATGTCATTGAGCAGGCGAGGAAGATGGACATAGTCGTTATCTACGGCGACACGGACAGCCTCTTTATCAAGAGGGGCGGAGACGTCGAGAGACTTATGAGATATGTGGAGGAGCAGTACGGGATTGAGATCAAGGTGGATAAGGAATACGTCAAGGTGCTTTTCACCGAGGCCAAGAAGAGGTACGCCGGTTTGCTGAGAGACGGCCGGGTGGACATCGTGGGTTTTGAGGTGGTGAGGGGGGACTGGAGCGAACTAGCCAAAGAGGTGCAACTGAAGGTGGTTGAGATTATACTCACGTCTAGAAACGCCGCAGAGGCAAGACAGAACGTAATAAAATACGTAAAAGACGTCATCACGAAGCTGAAAGGATACCAGTTCGAAATAGATGACCTCATCATATGGAAGACGCTCGATAAGGAGCTTGAGGAGTACAAGGCACATCCTCCTCACGTAAGCGCCGCGTTGCTCCTCAAAAAGCGAGGCTACAGGGTGGGGAAGGGAACCACCGTAGGGTACGTGGTGGTTAAGGGAGGGGAGAAGGTGTCTGAGAGGGCCGTGCCGTATATCCTGCTTGACGACCCTAAGAGAATCGACGTGGACTATTACGTGGAGAAGCAGATAATCCCCGCCGCGTTGAGAATCGCCGAGGTTGTGGGCGTGAAGGAGGGCGACCTCAAAACAGGCAGGGCTGAAAAATCGCTACTGGACTTTTTGTAGTTGTTCAAATGTCAATATTTTCATATCTTCAGGGACCTTGGTCAGCGGCCCCACCCTTGCAGTTACAATCAACTTAACGCCCTTCTTAGCCGCTAGGTCGACGATTCTCTGCGTAGTTATTCCGTCCATGACGACGGCATATACAGAATCGCCTGTGGCGGCTAGGAAGTCGGGTAGTTCTCTGACCGGCATCTTCTTCAGCAACGTCCAGTTGGCGTCGTAGATCTCCGCCTCCAGGGTGCCGAGCATCTCCTCTATCTTTTTGGCTATGTCAAAGGGGAACTGCGGCATGGCCTCCTGCGGCTGGGCCGGCGGTTGCGCCGGCGGAGGAGGAGGGGGGGTCTCTGTCTTCTCTCCAGCCGCCTTCTGTTGCGCCAGCCACTCCTCCAGAGTCATCTTGTTTCTGATGGCTTTAGCTATTTCTTTGGCTGTTAGTTGCTCCACCTCTTTTCCTGGCGGCGCGCGGGCGACGTAATCTATGTGGGCCACCTTCATCAGCTCCTTAAGCACCAACTCGCCGCCTTTATCGCCGTCTATAAACACCGTGACGGACTTCTTTTTGCTGAGGTCTATTATTGTCTGCGGTATCCCTCTGCTTATGCCTTCTAGAGCTATGACGTTTCTGTATCCGTGCTTGACTAGGTTCACCACGTCGGCTCTTCCCTCTACTATGATTATGGAGTCGGACTTGTCGACGTCTGGGCCTGCCGGAAGCTTCTCGGGTCCGTATTCGACTACCTCCGCCTTGGCTACGTCCTCCTTCAGCTTGTCGATTATTTCTTTCGTATCTGGCAAGATCTCCTCCTCTATTAGCTTGACGAGCTCCCTGGCTCTGTCTACAATTCTTTTCCTCTTCTCTTCACGGAGATCTCTGATCTCTAGCACCTTTACCGAGGCGGGGTAGGGCCCCACCCTCTCGACGCTTTCAATAAGTGCGGCTATTAGGGCGGTTTCGTATCTGTCTAGGTTGCTTGGGATGTATATCTTGGCCTTTGTCTTGCCGTTTTTCTCAACTATGTCGACCTCTATCCTCCCCACGCGGCCCATCATCTGGAGCTCCCTCAAGTCCATGTCTTTGCCGAGCAGGCCCTCTGTTTGGGAAAACAGCGCGCCTATTATGTCGGATTTGTCCACGCCGCCGTTTACCTCCATCTGCGCTACGATCATGTACTTCGCTACTATGGTTAAGGCTCCCATGGCTGCCCTCTAGGTTCTTCTTTAAAACTGTTTTCCCCAAAAATTTAAACCCCCACCCCGTTTCAAGCGATGCTCAGGTTACTGCGGCAGGTGGGCGACGTGGTGAATAAGGCGCTTAAATACGCGCTTGACTTGGTACAGCCCGATGTCCCAGTTTTGGAAATATGTGAAAAGGTGGAGGCCTTCATCAGGTCCAACGACGCGAGGCCGGCGTTCCCAGTCAACATAAGCATAAACGAGGTGGCGGCGCACTACACGGCGAAGCGGGGGGACAATCTGCTGGTTCCGAAGACGGGTCTCGTGAAGATCGATGTGGGGGCTCAACGCGACGGCTACATCGTCGACGCGGCGGTGACGGTGGCTTTGGGCCCGGTCTTTACAAACTTGGCTAAAGCCGCGAGAGCTGCCCTTGAAGCTGCGTTGAACGCGGCGAAGCCGGGGGTCAGGGCGTGGCAGGTGGGCGATGCCGTGGAGCGCACTATCAAGAACTACGGCTTCAACCCCATATATAACCTCACCGGGCACAAAATCGAGCGTTACTTACTACATGCGGGGTACGTAATACCTAACTACCCGGATAAGTCGGCGTCTCAATCTCTTTCCCCCGGCGATGTATACGCGGTGGAGCCCTTCGCGACCAATGGGGAGGGCTACGTGACAGACGGGAGGGAAGTCACGATATACCGCTTGGCGAGGATGAGACACAAGGTTTTTCAGCCGCTGATAGATGTGGTGAGCTCGGAGGCGGGGCCCTTGCCTTTTACACCCCGCTGGTTCCCGCAGATAGACGACGCCACAATCGCGATGGCGTTAAAGGCGGGGGTGTTGCACGGCTACGAAGTTCTTATCGAGAGGACAAGAGGTTTTGTGGCGCAGTTTGAAGACACGGTGTATGTGGGGGAGGACTCCGTGGTGCCTCTGGCTAGAACTCTCGACTTGCTCTGACCTCCGCCCTAAAGGGTTCTCCCTAGTTCTGCATCGACGCGCGCCAGGCGTTAGAAAAGTTTTTATATACACAATTTTTGTCAAGCCATGAGTCAGGCAGTATTAACCCAAATAGGTGGCGTGCCGGTGCTCGTGTTGAAGGAGGGCACTCAGAGGGCTTTTGGAAAAGAGGCGTTGAGGCTGAATATAATGATTGCCAGAGCCATAGCCGAGGTTATGAGAACCACGCTCGGCCCGAAGGGCATGGACAAGATGCTCATTGACTCCCTCGGCGACATCACCATCACCAACGACGGCGCAACGATCCTGGACGAGATGGACGTCCAGCACCCCATCGCCAAACTGCTGGTGGAGATATCGAAGTCCCAGGAGGAGGAGGCCGGCGACGGCACAACCTCCGCCGTGGTGCTGGCGGGCGCTCTGCTGGAGGAGGCTGAGAAGCTTCTGGAGAAGAACATCCACCCCACCGTTGTGGTAGGCGGATTCAAGAAGGCCCTTGACGTGGCGGCTGAGCACCTCCGAAAGGTTGCGGTCCCGGTGAATAGGACAGACGCGGAGACTTTGAAGAAGATAGCCATGACCTCGATGGGCGGCAAGATCTCCGAGACTGTGAAGGAGTATTTTGCAGACTTGGCTGTGAAGGCCGTGTTGCAGGTTGCCGAAGAGAGAAACGGCAAGTGGTATGTGGATCTTGACAACATCCAGATCGTGAAGAAGCACGGCGGCTCCCTCCTCGACACGCAACTTGTCTATGGCATAATTGTGGACAAGGAGGTGGTGCACGCCGCGATGCCTAAGAGGGTTGTAAATGCGAAGATCGCGCTTCTTGACGCTCCTCTTGAGGTGGAGAAGCCGGAGATCGATGCCGAGATCAGGATCAACGACCCCACTCAGATGAGGGCGTTTCTGGAGGAGGAAGAGAAGATCCTCAAGAGCTACGTGGATAAGCTCAAGGCGCTTGGCGTTACTGCCCTGTTTACGACGAAGGGAATTGACGACATTGCCCAGTACTACCTCGCCAAAGCCGGCATCCTTGCCGTGAGGCGCGTGAAGCGTAGCGACATCGAGAAGCTTGTTAGGGCGACCGGTGCCAGGCTGGTGACAAACATCGAGGACTTGACTGAGGCCGACCTCGGCTTCGCCGGGCTTGTTGAGGAGCGGCGTGTTGGCGATGAGAAGATGGTGTTTGTGGAGCAGTGTAAGAACCCGAGGGCGGTGTCTATCCTGGTGAGAGGCGGCTTCGAAAGACTTGTTGACGAGGCGGAGCGGAACCTAGATGACGCGCTGTCTGTGGTGGCCGACGTGGTGGAGGAGCCCTACATCTTGCCTGCTGGCGGCGCCGCCGAGGCTGAGGCGGCTAAGGCCGTGAGGGCCTTCGCGCCTAAGGTGGGCGGCAGGGAGCAGTACGCCGTGGAGGCTTTTGCAAGGGCGCTTGAGGCCATCCCGAAGGCTCTTGCAGAGAACGCGGGTCTCGACCCCATTGACATATTGACTGAGCTGACTCACAAACATGAGCAACCTGACGGCTGGCGATACGGCCTTGACGTGTACCAGGGCAAGGTTGTGGAGATGATGGCTCTTGGGCTCATTGAGCCGCTTACGGTGAAGCTCAACGCGTTGAAAGTCGCCGTTGAGGCGGCTTCCATGATCCTGCGTATCGACGAGATCATCGCCGCCTCTAAGCTGGAGAAAGAGGAGAAAGAGAAGAAGGAGGAGAAGAAGGAGGAGTTCGACTAGTTTTTTAAATTACTTTTCTTGCTAGTAATAATATTGCTATTACTGTAATTGTTAGTATTATGTCTTTTGTCACTATAAAGTGAGGCAGTATTATCGACAGGGAGGTGGCTGTGATTACGATTTTTGACCTGGTCCTCAGCGCCGCATATCTGGCTTTAAAGAAGGGGGCCGAGGCGACTATGGGTTTCTTCTCCTTCTTGGCTACGGGGTCTTCTATTTGGGGCTCCGCCAGCGCTCTGTAGATGATCTCATCTGCAGTGTAGAGGTCTTTCAAGGTGGCGAGGTATCTGCGGGCGGCGGCTTCTCTCTCTGGGTTTGACAAGAGCTTTCTCGTTTTTTCCAAGGTCTTTTTGTGTATCTTCTCTGCTAGGAGGATGCTTGAGATCAACACAGCTACTGCGAGATATTTAAAGGCGGGGCTTGCCAGCAACGCCAACCCGCTTAGGAGTACGCTGGCCATGGCAGATGAGGCGAGTACAAGGACCAGCTTATTATACGCCTTCTCATGTATCTCTTGGATTCTGTGCGCTATGTATTCACTTAACATAGATCCCCACGACCCGCCTCTCTATGACAGCCCCATACCGCTTGGCAAGCTGTATGATGGCTGTGTTTTTCACCTCTGTATATCTCTCTAGTCTCCTCAACGCCTCTTCTACCGTAGCTGAGTGCATAGTTGCGAACGTCTGGAGCCCCATCTCTGTGGCTGTTTTAAACGCATGGAAGTGATCCTCATACTGCAACTCACCTATGAAAACCAGGTCTATGTTTCTGTT
>JAVVGH010000036.1:0-8003 GCA_032249215.1 Pyrobaculum sp. | reverse complement strand
TGCCGAGGGGTCTCCTCAACGAGACACTTCATATACTCAACAAGACCAGGACCGAGCCCATCACGGCGCCAAACGCCCCAGCCATACCCCCTTGGCTACAACACACGCTGCTCTCGGCGTACTTCATCCTTCTGGTTTTCGCACTTCTGTTGATGGCGCACTACATCTACTACGCCAGACACGCGCGGCCCGCCAACTACGACCCGCCCCCCGCCGGAGGAGGTCTCCTCTCGATAATAATCCCCGTCAAGAACGAAAGCGCGGCCACCCTCCTCGGGGCGTTGCGTAGGCTGTCAGCCCTCTCTTGTACAGACGCCGAGATAATCGTAGTGTCCGACGACCCCCCGGAAAAATTTGAAGAGTTAAGAAAGGCGGTGGAGGAGGCGGGTATACACGACGTAAAGCTGTTGAGGAGGCCGAACCCCGTGGGGTACAGAGGCACCGCCCTCAACTGGGCCGCGGAGCAGGCCAGAGGCGACGTCCTCTTGTTCCTAGACGTCGACAGCGTGCCCCCGCCGGACCTCTGCACAAGGGCCCGCGCAGTGGGCGAGAAAGAGATACTTTTCCTCGGCTGGGACGGCTACGCCCCCGTGGAGACCCCCATAGCGACGCTGCAGCTCTTCCTCTACAAATACCTGCTTTACTACGTGGCCATACTAGGCCGACACAACACGGGGCACCCCGTCTTCGCCCTGGGGTCTGGAATAGCCGTGCGGAAAAGCTTTCTCAGGGAGATAGGCGGCTTCTGCAACTGCGTAGCCGACGACTACGACATATCTATGAAGGCGTATATACACGGCGGGCGGGTGGTCTACTCCCCGGGCCCCCCCGTGTATGTAGAAGTCCCGGCGGGCTTCCACGCCTTCAAGCGGCAGTACGCGAGGTGGACCTACAACTCAGCCTACATACTGGCCAAATACCTCTCCCAGTTGCTCAAGCTGAAGATGCCGGCGGCGCATAAACTCAGCATACTCCTCAACGTCGTCACGCACCCCCTCATGATACTCACCACATTTGCCGTGATGCTGGCAGGCGTGGCGATGGGATACATGGGCATAATCATCCCGCCCCTCCACATATTAATACTTCAGCTGGCCCTCTTCATAACGGCCGCCCTACAGCTGTTCTACGTCTACAGACTAGCCAAGCTAGACGGCCACAGCTTTCTTAAAGTAGCCGGCAAAATGGCCAAATCCGCCGGCCTCCTCCTCATCCTAAGCCCATACCTCACCTTCTACGTCCTGCTCGGCCTCCTCAAGCGTAGAATCAGGTGGTACACCACCCCCAAGGGCCTGGCGGCGTTGAGAGGAGGAGCGTGGGGCCCCTACGAGGCGGCCACGGCGGCGGTCTTCGCGGCATTGCTCGCGGCCGCGGTCTACATGGGAAACGTAATCTTTGCAGCAAGCGCCGCCCTTCTGTTGACAGTCGCCTTATACGTCTATGTACGGATGGCTATGCCCTCTTCACGATCGGATACGGAATAACGTCTTTTATGGACTCGGCGTTTGTGATGATCATCGCCAGCCTGTCTACGCCTATGCCGACGCCGCCCGTCGGCGGCATGCCGAAGCTCAGCTCCTCCACAAAGTCCCAATCCAGGGGGTGGGCCTCCTCCTTGGGGAAAAGCTCCTCCTCCCTGGCGAAGTACTCGTACTGCTTCACGGGGTCGTTGAGCTCAGTGTAGGCATTGGCCACTTCAAGCCCCCCCACGAAGGCCTCGAAACGCTCCACAAGCCCCGGCACCTCTCTGTGGGGTTTGCAGAGCGGCGTAGACTCCTCAGGGTAGTCCATGACGAAGGTGGGCTGGACCAGCTTCTTCTCCACCAGCTTCTCGAAAAGCTTAACCAGCGCGATCCCTCTGTTGTACACCTTAAGCGGCACCTGGAACTCCTTCAGCTTCTCCTTTATCTGGTCGTCGGTAAGCCTCTCGGGGTCAACGCCGCCGAACTCGCGCAACGCGTCGTGTAGAGTTATCCTCCGCCAAGGCGGGGAGAAGTTTATGTTCCGCTCCCTGTACTTAACCACGCCGGACCCCAGCACTGCGGCAACCGCCTCGTAAACAACCTCCTCCGTCAGCTTCATCACGTCTTTGTAGTCGGCGTAGGCCTGGTAAGCCTCTAAAGACCAAAACTCGGGGTTGTGGAGGGCGTCTATGTCTTCGTTGCGGAACTGGGGGCCTATCTCGAAGACCTTGGGGAACCCCGCGATGATGTACCGCTTGAGGTACAGCTCCGGGGATATGCGGAGATACCACTCCTCGTCTATGGCCCAAATCTTGGTGGTGAAGGGCCTCGCCGCGGCTCCGCCGTATATGGGCTGGAGCACCGGCGTGGGGACCTCCACGAACCCCCGCCTCCACATGGCCTCCCTAAGCGCTTGTATAAACCGGGCCCTAGCCGCCACCCGCCACCTAAGCTGAAGATCGAGCACCATCGCCACCGAGCGGTACCGCATGTAAAACGGCGACTCTCTATCCACCTTGCCCCACTCAGGAAGCGGCTGAACCGCCTTAGCCAGCAGAACAATGGAGGACGCCCTCACCGCGTAGTCCCCCCTCTGCGTCTTCACAATAGGCCCCTCCACCCCCACGTAGTCCCCACGCCAAATGTGCTCCAAGATGGGGAGCTTGGGGTCGGCCATGACTTGAAACCGGGCCCCGTCTTCGTAGAGGTCTATAAACACCACGTTGGGGTGGCGCCGCACGTCTGATACCCTCCCAGCGGTCCTCACCGTCAGCCCAACCCAAGGCTCCAGCAACGCCTGCCTTCTAAGCTCGTTAAGCGCCTTCACGCTGTGGGTCACAGAAAAACTGTGCGGGAAGGGCTCCACGCCCCTCTCCCTAAGCGAGCTGATCAGCTTCCGCCACTCCTCCACCTTAGAGGGGCTCTGCCTCTCAGACATCGCCACCACAAACCCGCCACTATATATCTATTCCACAACCACAACGCCCCACCCACCGAAAGACAGCTCCCTAAGCGCCGGCAGACCCAGGCGGATCCTCAGCTCAACAGCCCTCCGGAGGGCCCAACGCGAGGGCACATCGACGAACCGCACCACGGCGTTCCCCGCAACCTCAACCAGACGGGAAACCGCCACCGCCGCGCCGCCCCTAACAACGGCGCCCTGCAGGGCCACCCTCCACCTAGACGGCCCCACCTCGGCGAGACGCGCCACCGCCGCGCCCCTCGGGTCATCGCCGAGAACCTCCACCCTCCTCATCCTAGGCACGCGCCCAAGGGCCTCCACCACATACGCCACGGCGGCTGTCTCAAGCGCCGAGGGGTTGCTTCCATCGACGTAGACAAACCTGTCAGATGCCACGTACTGCGCCGCCGCGTTCTCCGCGTAGGCAACCACGTACCGCCCCACCTCGCCCCCCGACACCACCACGCCGAAAGCCCACCGCGAAAAGGGCCCAGACCCCCTACGCAGAGCCCACAGAGAGAAGTCGTCGATTAGAAACGCCTTAACCCTAACCGCCACGTGACCAGGCGGAACCCTCAGGGCAGGCTCCTCCACCCGCCTCACCGAACCCCCCTCCAGCGTTAGACGCCACACGTCGAGAGGCTGAACCCGCTATATATCTGTACCACGCCGCCGCTAGCCCTGCAGTATGCGCCTCACCACCTCCTTCATCCTAGCCGCCACCTCGGGGTCCGGCGCCACCTCCTCAGGCCACGGCCTCCCCCCATATTCCTCTGGAAGCTTCCTCGTGGCGTCTATGCCAAGCTTAGAGCCGTAGCCAGGGATGGGCGACCCCGTGTCCAACACGTCCACATGCGCCCCCGGCACCACCACCACGTCGCGTTGCGGGTCAACCCGTTGCGCAACGGCGAACACAACCTCGTTAAGGTCGTGGACATCAACGTCGTGGTCCACCACCACTACGACCTTAGTCAGAGAAAGCATATGTCCAAGCCCCCACAGGGCAAACATCACCTTCTTCCCATGGCCCGGATACCTCTTCCTAATAGACACAACGGCGACGCCCTGGAAGAGGCCGTGAGCCGGCAGGTTCAGATCCACCACCTCCGGCAGAAGGAACTGCAAGATGGGGAGGAAGACCCGCTCCACAGCCTTCCCCATGTAGGCGTCCTCCAGCGGAGGCCTCCCCACCACAGTGCCGTAGTAGATGGGGTCTTCCCGCCTCAGCAAAGCCCTGGCCTTAAAGACGGGGTAGAGCCCCCCGGGGTCGTACACCCCGTAGTGGTCGCCGAAAGGCCCCTCCCGCCTCAAGTCACCCACGTCTACGCAGCCCTCCACCACCGCCTCAGCCCGCGCCGGGATGTACAAGTCGGTCGCCACGCCCTTGGTCACCTCCACCCCCGAGCCCCGGAGGACGCCCGCGAAGAGGTACTCGTCGAGGGGGTAAGGCGTCGGCATCATGCCGCTGAGGAGGAAGGCCGGGTCACCGCCGATTACAACAGCCGCGTCTACGCAACCGGAGGAGGAGCCGAACAGCCCCGCCGCCCTCTTGTGTATCTGCGAATGCACCACCGCCTCCCTCTCGTTGAGGATCTGGATCCTGTAAACCCCCAGGTTGTGCACCCCCCTGACGTCCCTCGTGACGAACACGCCGAAAGTTACGTAACGCCCCGCATCCCTAGGCCAACTCTTAAAAGCCGGGATAGAGAGGAGGTTAGGCTCCTCCACCACCTCCTTCACAGGCCCACTCCTCACCGCCCTCGGCGCGTAGCGCCCCAGCTCGAAGAGCTCAGCCGCCGCCTTGAATTTATCCACAATCGAAACAGGAGGCGGACCCGCCATAGGCTCCAAGAGGCGCCGCCCCACCTCCTCCAGCTGCTCCACCCCAAGCGCAAGCTTAACCCGCTCCAAAGAGCCAAAGAGATTACCAACAACACGCCACCCCGGAAACCCCCTCACGTTTTCAAACAACACCGCAGGCCCCCCCGCGTACATAACCTGACGAAGCACCTCAGGGATCTCCAACTCAGGCGACAGAGAATCGCCAACCCGCCTCAGCCAACCCCTCCCCTCCAGCGCCTCTAGAAACTCCCTCAGATCAGAAAACACAGCACCAACACCACGCCCCCTTTTAAAACTATGTTAATCGAAAAGCTTCTTGATGCCGAAGACCCCGCCCAGCCACTCGCCGATCATGTAGGTCAAGAAGGCAGTGCCCAGCAGGAGGCCCACAGTCTGCAGAAACTCAAACTTGAAATCCCTCTCCGCGTAGACAGCCGCCTGAAACGTAAGAACAAACGTCAACAACACCCCCACGGCGATTGACGCGGCGAAGGCCAGATATATGTCATGCGTGAGGAAGTAGGGAAGCGACATGAGAGCCACTGCGAAGATGTACCCAACCCCAGTCACAAAGGCCGCGACGGCAGGCGACTTCCCCACCTCGTGCTTAGTCTGGAGATACGACGCCGACGCCATGGAAATCGCCGCCCCAACCCCCACGATGAGGCCGATAACCCCAGCCACCGTGGTGCTATTTGTGGTGCCGAGGGCGCCGGCGTGAGCCCCCGTGATCTCAATAATGGCATCCGCAAGCCCCAGCACCAAAGCCCCCATGTACCTCACCACCGTCTCGTCTATCTGGGCAATGAGAGACCTCTCATGCTCCTCCTCATCCCTTATGATGCGCCTCAGCCTCTCCAAGTCCTCCCCCGACAGAAGAGGCTCCACAGAGCGGTAGCGCGCAATCGCCTCCTTCTCCCCACGCTCCAGAAGCTTAGCCACAAAAGTAACCCCAAACAAAAGACGCAGAAATGCCATAAAGAAGGCGTAGAGACGCACCCGCCACACCGGCGGCTCCACCGCCGCGAACCTCCTCCAGAACCTAAAATGCTCCAGCTCCTGCGCCGCGAGAGCCTCCAGCACCCGCCTCCTCCCCGCCACACGCTCCATACGCGCCAACATGCCGTACACCACATACTCCCTAAACTCGTCCAAAGCCGCCTCCCGAGCAACCTCAACCAACTTCGAACTAGAAACAACTTCCATGAAGAACAGAAACCGGGAATTTATAAACCTGACTGCCCCCCACCCCCCTCCCCCCTCCTCCAGTAATACAAACTCTTCGCAATAGAAACAAGCGACGAAGACACATCCCCCTCCCCCACAGACCTCACCGCCGCCAAAAACGGCGTAGACCCCTCAACCCCCCGCGACCGCAGAAACTCCCAAAGATCCCGGAAAAAATCCATCATCCTAAGAGAACCCACATACGCGTCAAAAGAATCCCGAAGCACCACCACCCGCCGCCTCCCCTGCAAAACCGTAAACACAACACCCTCACGCTCCAACACGTAGAGATGCCACTGCGCCGCCCCATAAGAAATCCCCAACTCCTTAGCAATCTGATACACCGAGGCGCCACCCCGCCCCCTCAAAAACTCCACAATACGCCGCCTAACCCCCTCAGACTCCACAAACATACAAAACCCCCCGATATAAAACTCTGACCCCACCCCCAACAACAAGCCTAAATATACCCAACGGTGCCTACAAGCGGCGGCACCCACAGCGGCACATCAAAAACACCCACAGCCCACGCCAAACAGCACAAGACCACAAAAACCACGACAACCGCACCAAGCAACCCACCACAACAAACAACAGACCATTACAAGAAAACAGCCGGCAGGCGTAAAACACCACCCTCTCTACATACGCGGCCCCGCCGGGCCGCACGCCAGGCAAGAGAAGGGGCAAACCCCCAAAAAACGATCCACACCCCACCACGCGGCACAGCAAGGACAAACCAGCCACGTCACACCCCTCCACAGCCGCGGATCCAAACGCGCGGGGCAAAGACGGCAAGACGCCGCTCCACTACGCCGTTAAGAAGAGAAACGCCGACGCCGCGGAGCTCCCCCTCAAACACGGCGCAGATACAAACGCCAAGAACAACCACGGCAAGACGCCGGCAGCTGAACTGCCCAGAGAACCCCAAGAACCGGCGCATAGCGACGCGGCGCTACATACACTACATACCTGACACACGCAGACGCGCAGAACCGCCGCCCCAAACAGATAAAAACCCCCACACACCACACAGCCAACGCGGCGGCACACAGGAGAGAAAAACTTTTAAACTACCGCGTTCTGGAATATCCGCGCTCTTACAAAATGACGCCGGGCAAAAGCCCGGCAGACTCACCCTCATGTTCCCCGGAAGTCCCCTCCTGGGCACACAGCCCAGGCCGGGGCGCCGGGGAGAAAACCCCACGCCGCCGCCGAGGAGAAGCCCGGACAAAACCCACCCCCCGGGCGGCCTTGCGGCCGTCCGAAACCGGTTGATCCTGCCGGACCCGACCGCTATCGGGGTAGGGCTAAGCCATGCGAGTCGCGCGCCCGGGGGCGCCCGGGAGCGGCGCACGGCTCAGTAACACGTGCCCAACCTACCCTCGGGAGGGGGACACCCCCGGGAAACTGGGGCCAATCCCCCATAGGGGAGGGGCGCTGGAAGGCCTCCTCCCCGAAAGGACGGCGGCCGATCCGCCGCCGCCCGCCCGAGGATGGGGGCACGGCCCATCAGGTAGTTGGCGGGTTAAAGGCCCGCCAAGCCGAAGACGGGTAGGGGCGGTGAGAGCCGCGAGCCCCGAGATCGGCACTGAGACAAGGGCCGAGGCCCTACGGGGTGCAGCAGGCGCGAATACTCCGCAATGCGGGCAACCGCGACGGGGCTACCCCGAGTGCCGGGCGAAGAGCCCGGCTTTTGCCCGGTCTAAAAAGCCGGGAGAATAAGCGGGGGGCAAGTCTGGTGTCAGCCGCCGCGGTAATACCAGCTCCGCGAGTGGTCGGGGTGTTTACTGGGCTTAAAGCGCCCGTAGCCGGCCCGGCAAGTCGCTCCTGAAATCCCAGGGCTCAACCCTGGGGCGGGGGGCGATACTGCCGGGCTAGGGGGCGGAAGAGGCCGCCGGTACTCCGGGGGTAGGGGCGAAATCCGTTAATCCCCGGAGGACCACCAGTGGCGAAAGCGGGCGGCCAGAACGCGCCCGACGGTGAGGGGCGAAAGCCGGGGGAGCAAA
>JAVVGH010000035.1:0-8060 GCA_032249215.1 Pyrobaculum sp. | reverse complement strand
CCTCCAGGGCGGAGGCCACTTCTCTCATTTTGGTGGTGGGCATGAGGGCTATGACTATGTCGGCTCTGGACCTCAGCCTGCCGGTCTTGTCCTTAACGGCGCCGGCGTACCGCCTGGCTATCGCCTCTCTGTGCCGGGCCGCAAATGCCGCCAGCAACGCCTTCCACGCCTGGAACGCCTTTCCACCCGCGTTTCTGTGGAGGCCTTGCTCGAGGAACTTAAGCGCCAGCTCGGCCTCCCGCAGAGCCTCCTCCAGTCTTATTTTTACGTATTGAGAAAGATCTCGCCAGGGAGGTGCGTAGGTCAACGCCACGGAAAGAAGCAGGCTACTGATTTAAATATATATCAACTGGGGGGCTATGGAGGATTTCGTAAGGCTTCTCAAGACGCTACCGGAGGCGCATGGCCCCTCTGGCTTTGAGGATGAGGTGAGGGAGGTGGTGGTTAAGGAGGTGGAGCCGTACATCATAAACATCGCAAGAGAGATCGACATTCCCTATCAGCTTGAGGTTCTGTACGGCGGCACCACAGACGCCATGGCCATAGCCTTCAGGAGAGAAGGAATACCAGCAGTGGCCCTCTCCATACCGACGAGATATGTCCACTCGCCGGTGGAGTTGCTGGACGTAAGTGATGCGATCAACGCCGCCACGTTGCTTAGACACGTAATCGAGAAGACACCGCCCCAGGTCATAGACAAGTTCCTAGAGAGGAGGGTCAAATGAAGAGGCGGCTGATAGCGGTAACTCTATTTAAGCTTATATTTGTCGGCATAGTTTCTGTTGCTCTGTACTACTTCGCTAAGCTGTTTCTGCCTCTTTTTGGGATAGTCCTAGACGCGGAGCAACTTAACCTGGTAAAGTCCTTGATTATAGTGGTCGCTGGAAGCATCGCCATAAACATCGTGGGGAACGCAATTATAATGTATCTCAGAGATAGGGTGAAGGAGAGGGCGTACGCCGTAGGCAACGTGGTAAAGGTTATCGGCATACTGGCGGTGTTGCTGTTTGCAATATCTATCTCCCGCCTGGGCGCCGAGCTCGCCCTGCTCGGCGGCGCCGTGACAGGCCTCGTGCTGGGTCTGGCCCTCCAGCCCGTCTTAGGCAACCTATTCGCCGGCATCATCATATTAACTACGCGGTTTGTGGAGGTGGGCGACACGGTTAGGATAGTTGCCTCTCAAATACCTTACCAGGTCGCCTCTCTACCTGTCTACAAATACTTCTCCCCCGACTACGTGGCGCCGGGATACAAGGGGAGGGTTGTCGAAATAGGGCTCATCTACACTACCTTAATCCTAGACACGGGCTACGAGCTGAGGGTGCCCAACATGGTTCTCCTGAGCTCGGGCGTCGTGGACTACACGCCTAAGTGGAGCGAGAAGCAGGTGGTCCTGGTCAGGCTGGAGCTTCCCCTCTCAGTCATCGACCTGGATAAGCTCGAGGAGGAGATAAGGAAGGCTTTAGAAGGGCTTAACGTCGTGGCGGTGGACTACACCGAACAGAGCGACAAAGACTTCGTCATTGTGAGGGTGAAGCTAGAGATACCGCCCGGCGAAAACTGGAGGGCGGTCAAAAGCGAGGCCTTGAAACGGCTCTTGAAATACCGCAACGAAAAAATTGGACAAAACCTCCCCCGCTACCTCTGCCTCACCAAAGGCGTGGAGTGCACACGTTACCTAACACAGATGTGAAACCGGTCTACCTGTTTAGGCTATCCGCGCCTCGTCTGCCCCGTTACGAGGTAGTACGCGTGGCTTGCGATGTAGACGGCGTGGTCGGAGGCTCTCTCCAAGAGGCGCAACACCACCGTCTCCATCACCTTGCACCTGTCGGCGCCCTTCAACACGTCCAGCAGAGCCTCCTCGTAGCTCTTGTCCACCACCTCGTCGTCTAGCCTCTCCACCTCCTCCAACGCCGAAACGTCGCGGCTGAGGAACATGTCAACGGCCTTAGCCACCATTTCTTTAACTACCCCGCCCACAACCTCAACCCTTTTCGACCAGCAACCTCCCCCCAGCTTCTCGGCCACCGACGCGACGTCGTAGGCGTACCGGGCGATCCTGTAGAGGTCGTACGAGACGAACAAAGCGCTTTTCAAGAAGCGGAGGTCCGTGGCCACGGGCGAGTACCTAGCGACGGCCTCCATCACGAGGTCCGACACCTCGTCGTGGAGCCTGTGGAGCTTGGAGGCGAGTTCCCTAATCTCCTCCGCCTTAGCCTCCTCCTTAAGCGCCATGGAGAGCGCCTCCACAGCCAGCTTTACGCCCTCCCTCAGCCTCTGCGAGATCTCCTCCTCGGCGATGTCAAGCAACCTCCTCATGGGAGCCACAACCCACGTCTTTAAAAATTGTTTTCATATGTCACACGCCTAGGTACGCCTTCTTTACATGTTCGTTCGCGGCTAGCTCCTCCGGCTTGCCCTGGAGGATGATCCTCCCGTTTTCAATTACATATGCATAGTCGCTTATCTCCAGCGCCGCCGCCACGTTCTGCTCCACCAGCAACACCGACATCTCCTCCTTAAGCCGCTTCACTGTCTGGAAGAGGTCGCTGACTACCTTGGGCGCGAGCCCGGCGCTGGGCTCGTCTACCAGCAACACCCTGGGCCTCGACATAAGCGCCCGGGCGATGGCCAGCATCTGCTGCTCGCCGCCGCTCATGGTCCCCGCCTTCTGGCGCCTACGCTCCTTCAGCCGCGGAAAGAGCGCATACACAAACTCCAAGGTTTCCTGCATCTTATCCCTGGCCCTCTTCGTGAAGGCCCCCATCAGCAGGTTCTCCTCCACGGTCATCTCGGGGAATAGGCGCCGCCCCTCGGGCACCAGCGCAAGCCCCAGCTCCACCTTCTTATGAGGCGGCACCTTCGTCAAGTCTGCGCCCTCCAGCAGTATCCTCCCCTCCCAGGGCCTCACCACGCCAATGACTGTCCAGAGCGTGGTGGATTTCCCGGCGCCGTTTGGCCCCAGGAGCGATATTATGGACTTATCCGGCACCTCCAGGCTGATGCCAAACAGCACTTGAAGCCTCCCGTAGCCCGAGGAGAGGTTCTGAACGCTCAGCGCCATGGTCTCCCCAGATACACCTCCACCACCTTGGGGTCGTTCAGAGCCTTCTCGGGGGGCCCCTCAGCTATCATCTTCCCCTGGTGCATCACGATTACTCTGTGCGCCAGCTGCGCCACGGCACGCATTCTGTGCTCAACCAGCGAAATCGCGGCGATGCCCCGCTCCTCTGCCAGCTTCTTGATCAGCTGGACCAAGGCGTCTATCTCCCTAGGAGTTAAGCCGGCCATCACCTCGTCGAGGAGCAACAGCTTCGGGTTGCCCGCGAGCGCGCGGGCGAGTTCAAGAAGACGCAGTTCGTTAAACGTGAGCCGGCCGGCTAGCTCGTGCCGCTTGTCGTATAGACCCACGTACCTAAGCGCCTCCTCAGCCGCCTCCCTAGCTCTCCTCAGGTCGTAGCCGCCGTTGAAAAGCGCGCCTACAACGACGTTGTCAAGCACCGTGCTTTCGGGAAACGGCCGGGGCACCTGGAAGGCGCGGGACATGCCAAGCCTCGCCCTCTTGTAAGGCGGCAACTCCGTTACGTCTACCCCCTCGAAGAATATCCTTCCCTCGTCTGGCTTGTAGACCCCGTTTATTAAGTTGAGAAGCGTGGTTTTTCCGGAGCCGTTGGGGCCCACGACGGCTAGGAACTCCCCTCTGTCTAGAGCAAACGACACGCCGTCTACGGCTCTAAGCCCCCCGAACTTCTTAACCACGTGTTCCACCTTGAGGAGCGTCATGGCAACCACTCCCTGGCCTTGGGGGGCAGGTAGAGCCTTAGGGTGCCCACTATGCCTCTTGGCAGAAGCACCACTATTATAAACACGAGAAGCGCCGTCACAAGCGCCTGGGCGCCTGGCCACACCTGACCGACGAGGTCCCTGGCGAAGTAGTAGATGAGACCTCCCACTATGGGCCCGGTCACCGTGGCGGCGCCGCCTAGGAACATAACCGCCATGCCGTCTAGTATATACTCTATGAAGAAGACGTTCTCCGGGAACACCTGCATGTTGCTAACTGCGAAGTAGGAGGCGCCGAGTAGTCCAGACAGCGACGCGCTCGTCATGAAGGCCAGTAGCTTATACTTCGTGGGGTTTATGCCCATGACCTTCGCCGCATCCTCGTCCTGCCTCACCGCCGCCAGGGCGTATCCGGCTCTGCTGGACTGAATTAGATACATCGCCACCACGGCGAGGGCGCCTGTGAAGAGTATCAACGCCGTGGAGCCCACTGTGGACAGAAACAGCGCGGTCTCCCTCCCAAACTCCCTAAACATAGCCGAGCTGAGGATCAGCCCGGCGCCGCCGCCCCAGATGTTGGCCCCCACTATGAGGTGCTTCAAACCCTCGTTAACCCCTATCGTGGCGATGGCGAAGTAAGCGCCTCTCAGCCTAAGCGCTATGGCCCCCACAACGGCGGCCAAGGCGGCAGCCATGGCGACCCCCAGGGCGATGCCTACGGGCAACGCCGCGAGGCCCAGCCCGGGGAGATACGTCAGCACTACGCCGACTCCGTATGCCCCCATGGCGAGGAAAGCCACGTATCCGAAGTCCACGTACCTAGTCAACCCCACAAATATGTTCACGGCCTGGCCCAGCGCCATGAAAAAGGCCACGGAGGCAATCAGCTTCGAGTACTCAGGGGCCGCGAAGGCCGCCGCCATCAAGGCCAGGTAAATCCCCAGCGGGATGTAGGGCTTCACAGCCTAAACAGCCCTGTGGGCTTGAAGAGCAGTATGAGCAGGAGGAGGACAAAGGCAAGGAAGAGCGCCATCTCGAAGGGCTGGGCGAAACCCATGAGCGAGAAGACGTAGTACCCCACGGACTGGAAGACGCCGAAGAGCAGGCCGGCTATGTAGGCCCCCATGATAGAGCCGAGGCCTCCCATCACGGCAATTACGAAGCTTATCAAGGTGTAGATCCCGCCCATGTATGGGTTGATGCCCACGGGGATAAACAACGTGAGCATCACGCCCCCCAGAGTCGTTATCCCTATGCCCATGGCTGTGCTCAGCAGAAAGACCCTCTCCACGTCTATACCCACCACCTGGGCCCCCACCGGGTCCTGCACCACGGCCCTCACGGCCCGTCCGAAGTAGGTCCGCCTTAGAAACACCTCGAGACCCACCGCTATGGCCAGCGCCGTCAACGCGCCGAGGGCCTTAGAGAGCTCGACCACAAGTCCCCCCAAGCTCACGGAGCCTATGCTCCAGGTGTAGCCCCGGAAGTCGGGCCCCCAGGCCATCCGCGCCGCCTCGGCGATTAGAAGCCCCAGCGCAAACAGCGCCACCAATATGTTCAACTCGCCAGCCTTCATCAGAGGCTTGACGACGACGTAGTAAACCAATGCGCCCAGCCCGGCCCCCAGCGCCAACGCGCCAATCCCCGCCGCGGGAGGCGGCGCCCCCCACAGCGTGAAGCCGAAGAAGGCCACATACGCCCCAATCATCACAAACGAGCCGTGGGCCACATTGGCCACCCTCAAAACGCCAAAGATGAGGCTAAGCCCAAGCGTGATGAGGCCGTAAACAGAGCCAATAATGAGGCCGCTCAAAAAATAGGGAATTACCTCCATCCTATCTACAGGTCTGGCCCGCCGCCTTCTGGTCCCAAGTCAGCGATGGATACACCAGCTTCCCTTCGGCGACTCCGGCTGGCCACACGACGTATCTATTCCCGTCCTGCCACTGAATCACCACCATGGAATGCGCCACGTTTAGGTTTGTGGCCGGGTCCAGCTTGAACTCGCCGAAGAATGTCATGAATCTGGCGTTTCTAAGCGCCTCCAGCACCTTATCAGCCTCAACCGTGCCGGCCTTCTGCACCCCGTATAGAATAGCCAACACGCCCTCGGCACTCCAACCGGCGTGGTAGCCAGGATCCACCTCCTGCCCGCCCATCTGCTTAGCCACCGACTTGAAGTACTGTATAAACTCCTCCTTCGTGGGGCCGAACCACTCCACGCCTCTCTGCTTCGCCAGCTCCGGCGTGTAGTTGACGCCGGGCTCCCAGTGTGAGGGGCCGACGATGCACTCCGCCTTGGTCTGCAAGGCCTTGTAGAAGTCTGGCACCAGAGGAGCCACAGACAGCGCGACGAGCTTGGCGTCTACCTTCTGCTCCGCCAGCTGCCTCACGGCCAGCTGCCCATCGGCGAAGTGGCTGGCCACGATTATTATGTCGGGGCTGGCCTGCTTAACCTTTAAGATCTGCGGCGTCAGGTCTTGGGGAGATGCCGGGTACTTCTCATACACCACCACCTGCAGGCCCAGCTTCTCCGCGTATTTCTTGGCCCCCTCGGCCACCATGATGTTGAACTCGCTGTCTCTGTACAGAATGGCAACCTTCTTAACTGTGGGGTCCGTCTTCAACGCCATGTCCAACACCGGCACCATGTATTGGCTAGCCACAGCCGCCACGCCAATCACGTATCTGAACCCCTGCTGGAAGATCCTGTCAGACGAGGCGCCCACAACCGCCATCAACACGCCGTATTTCTCCGCAATAGGCGACACGCCCAATGCGAGGTCAGAGCCGTAGGGGCTCAGGAGGAAGTGCACCTTATCCCTCGTGATGAGAGACTCCGTGAGGCTTTGGGCGAGCTCTAGTTTGGATTCGCTGTCTCTATACAGCAACTTCACCTTCACCTTCTTCCCTCCGCAGTCTACGCCGCCTTTGTCGTTGATCCAGTTAACTACGGCAAGGGCGCCCCACAGCGAGTACTGGGCCTCGGCGGCGTATCTGCCGGAGATGGGCATGGGCGTGCCGATCACAATCTCGTCGGGACACTTACCCGCAGGCGGCTGGGTTGTTGTGGGTGGCTGGGTTGTGGTGGGGGTGGTCGGCAGAGGCGTCTGAGGAGTCTGGGTCACGGTAGGCGTCTGAGCTGGAGAGGTCGGCGGTGGAGACGTGGTCTGTACCGGCGATGTCGCGGTAGAAGCGCCGGCGGGCGGCTGAGTCGCCATCCAAGCAACCACACCCAACACGATCACAACTACAGCCGCAATCACACCCCAGAGAGTTTTTGAACCAGCCATAGGGTAGGAGTTATTTAATTATTTAAACATTATCCATCATTATATATAATTACATACTAACCACAAAACAAGATACAGGGTGCGAAATATCTTTGCCGCAGTAGATTTAAAATTTTGAATATTATTATTTAATTTTTGGTTGTTTCTATGTGTTAATATAGTCTTCCAGTTACGTATTTTTCCGTAAGTTCGTGTCTTGGCTTTGTAAACACGTCCCTTGTCGGCCCCCACTCGACGATTTGACCCTTGTACAGGAAAGCCGCGTAGTCGCTTATCCGCGCCGCCTGCGGCGGGTAGTGGGTGACCAGCACAATGGTCATCTCCTTCTTCAGCTCCAGGAAAAGCGCCTCCACCTTCGCCGTGTTTTCAGGGTCCAGGTTGGCGGTGGGCTCGTCGGCGAGCAGAACCTCCGGCTCGAAGGCGAGGGCCCTCGCGACGCAGAGCCTCTGCTGCTGCCCGCCGGACAGCTTGCCGGCCGGCGCCCTCAGCCTGTCCTTCACCTCGTCCCAGAGCTGGGCCTTCTCAAGCGCGGATTTGACCCTCTCAAAGAGCTCCCCCCTGCCCCTGACCAGGCGGTTGAGCTTAAGGCCGAGAGCCACGTTTTCAAAGATGGATAGGTTGGGGATGGGGTTGGGGATCTGGAAGATCATCTGGACCTTCCTCCTCAGCTCCAACACGTTCATATCGAAGATGTTCTGCCCGTCGAAATAGACCTCGCCGCTGACCCTGGCCTCGGGGTAGAGCTCTATAAGCCTGTTGAGGACCCTCAAGATGGTAGATTTGCCGCTTCCAGAGGGCCCCATGAGCGCCGTTATGCTCCGATCCGGTATAGAGAGGTTAACCCCCGTTATGACCGGGGATGCGCCGAAGGAGACGCGCAGATCCTTGAACTCGACCTTGGCCATGGTCAACCCCTAATGCGGGCAATTATAAATATTGTTAATATGATTGTAAGCAAGACAGCAGCTGCGCCGTAGGCAG